>NZ_JACSLO010000031.1:0-2064 GCF_018618195.1 Exiguobacterium sp. s7
TCAACGGGCGACCGAGAAAGTGCCTGGACTGGAAAACCGCACACGAGGCCTTCACCGAGGAAGTGTTGCGCTTAATTTGACAAACCGTCTTATAAAAAAGAAATGTGTTTAATTTTTATCATAAAATCCGTTTGTGAAAAAACTATGCATTTTTTGATTAAATCTCTTGTCAATTTTTGAAATGAATTTGATATACTTTTTTGTAATATAGTGATGCTATACTCCTTTTAACAAATCGTTCGTCACTGTATCTTTATCTTTAAAGGAGTACAACTAATGAAAAACAAGGTAATACTTATCGCTTCTAGTGTCTTACTCACAACAACTTTTTCGATGCATAGTCCAAAAGTCGAAGCAAGTAGTGCATATAACGTAAAAGTGAAGACAGACGATCTTCGTGTTCGGACTGGTCCTTCTCTCAATCACAAAATTGTCGGCATCACTAACACTGGGCAGACCTTTTCTTATTTAGGAAAAAAAGGAGCTTGGACAAAAGTCCTTTACAAAGGAAACACACGGTATATCTATAGTTCTTACCTAAAAAAATATAAGAGCCACGTTGCCAAAAAAACATCATATAATAACTCTCTTTTTGCTTCTCCTACAGAAGGTCGGCTGACCCAAGGATACGGAAACTCTAATGGTGCTTACGGTTATACATTCCATAATGGCGTTGATCTAGCTGCAGCAAAAGGCACACCCGTCTACGCTTCTGCCAGTGGAAAAGTCATTACATCTAAAAACAGCGGTGCATACGGTAAACACGTTATGATTTCACATAGTCTACAGAATCAAAAATACGTAACCGTTTATGCTCATATGAACAGCCTTTCGGTAAAAAATGGTCAGACAGTCTCTAAAGGTATGAAGATTGGAACAGTTGGGAATACAGGAAACTCGTTCGGAAATCATTTGCACTTTGAGATTCATAAAAACAGTTATAAATACAGCAGTTATTCTGCAGCGAATAGTGTCAACCCAATGAACTATTTGTAACCTAAAAAAAAAGAAAAGATTAGACTGACCTAGCTGTATGAGACACTAATAAAAATACCTTGATTAGGCTACCGCCACACCATATTTTATCGGTGTGAGGTAGCCTAATTTTTCTTGGATACGTTCTTCGTTGTAGTAAGTTAAGTAATTATTCACCCGCTCACGCACTTCATAGTCGCTTAACGAGTTGAACTTGACGTACTGGAACACCTCAGACTTCAAGTTCGAATGAAACGATTCGATCACCGCATTATCCCAACAGTTGCCTCTTCGAGACATGCTGCTCGTCAGATACTTCCTCTTTACGAAATCTTGAAAGGCATATGATGTATAGACACTTCCTTGATCTGAATGGATGATAACCCCTTCGGGATTGTTCCGACTCTCCAACGCCATCCTTAACGTATCGATGACGAGGGGCGTCTGTTGATGATCGTATAGCTTATAGGCAACAATCTCATTGTTGAATAGGTCGATGATCGTGGAGAGGTACTTCGTCGTGCCCCCGTATTGGATGTAGGTGATGTCCGTCACCCACTTCTTATTCGGTCTACTGGCAGTGAAGTCTCGCTTGAGAAGGTCAGGGGCGATGACGATACTCTCACCCTGAGACTTCCATTTTCGTTTGGGTTTGATCCGACACTGGAGATGGTGCTTCTTCATGATTCTCTTCATTTCGAGACTCCGCTAGGATTACAGAAATATGGCCCCTGGCTTCATCGTGATGTGGTCGACTTCTTCCTTCACTACTGCGAAACCATGTTTACTCGATATAAAGGTAAAGTCCGATATTGGATTCCTTTTAATGAAATCAATGTCATGTCGACAAAACCATGGATGGGGGGAGGAATCCCTTCTTCAACGAAAGAATCACAGTTTATCGGTGCATTCCATCAGATGTTGGCGAATGCCAAAGCCGTGACACTTGCCCATGAAATTGATTCAGAGAACAAAGTGGGGATGATGTATAATGGCCACTTTGTATTTTGCAATACAAATGTGCACAATAATGCAACGAAAAGTACAGAACTTTGCCAGCTGGGTTTTAGTGTTTCGACAACGCATGCG
>NZ_JACSLO010000032.1:0-1841 GCF_018618195.1 Exiguobacterium sp. s7
GAGGCTGGGACATAACTCAGTAGATTTATAAGAAAGAGGCCACCTGGCGCGACTCGTTCGCGCCAGGTGGCCTCTTCTCCTTTTTATGGGTTCGTACGCACATTTCGATATAAACAGATAGGGGCGACCTCTGATAAAGTTAAAGTGACCAAACCATAACCTTGGAGGTGCCCCTATGTACAAAGAGTATACCATGAACCAGTTGGTTTTGCCCCTAGATTTAGAAGTGCGGCTCCCGGAGAACGACATCGCCTTCGCCGTCCACGACCTCGTCGAACAGATCCCGGACGAGGCGTTCGAGACGTTCTGGCGAACGACGGGTTGCCCGGCCTATCACCCGCGGATGATGATGAAGATCGTCCTCTGCGCGTACACGCAGTCCGTGTTCTCGGGCCGGAAGATCGAGGGCCTTCTCAAGGACAGCCTGCGCATGATGTGGCTCGCCCAGGGACACGAGCCGAGCTATCGGACGATCAATCGGTTCCGAGTCCATCCGGCCGTCGCCCCGATCCTGAAATCCGCCTTCGTCACGTTCCGTTGCCACCTCGTCGAGGCGGGTGAAATCGATCAGGAGGCGATCTTCATCGATGGCACGAAGCTCGAGGCGAACGCGAACCGATACACCTTCGTCTGGAGGAAGGCCGTCGAGAAATACAGCGCCGCACTCGTCGAGAAGTCGAACCGGCTGTACGAGGAGCTGATGGCCGAAAAGGTCATCCCAGAGATCGAGTGCGAGAGCCCGGAGGCGCTCTCGGTCGAAGAACTCGAGGAGGTCGCGGCGCGACTCGGGGAAAAGGTCGACGCGATCGATGAGGAAATCGCGTCGACGACCGACGTCGAGGAACGCAAACGACTGCGCGCTAAACGCAAGGAACCCCGCCGCCTCCGCAAGCAGGCCTCCGACTTCGCTGCCCGGAAACGCCGATACGAGGAACACATGGCCGCCTTCGGCACGCGGAACAGTTACTCGAAGACCGACAGGGATGCGACGTTCATGCGGATGAAGGATGATCACATGAAGAACGGACAATTGAAGCCCGGCTACAATGTCCAGATCGCGACCTCGGGCCAGTACACGCTGGCGTATGACGTCTTTCCGAACCCGACCGACATGAGGACGTTGGCCCCGTTCCTCGACGAGGTCGAAACGTTCCTCGAGTTACCCGCCTACATCGTCGCCGATGCGGGATATGGGAGCCAGCCGAACTACACGGACATCCTCGAGCGCCGGGGGCGCGTTCCCTTGATCCCGTACACGATGTACCGGAAGGAACAGAAGAAGAAGTGGCGCGAGAACCCGTTCAACATCTCGAACTGGGCGTACGACAGGGAATCCGATACGTTCACCTGCCCGGACGGGAGACGGCTCCCGTTCAGCCACGAATCCCGTAAGACCGACAGGGACGGGTTCGTCCGCGAGTCCCGCATGTATCTGAGCGAGGACTGCGGCGGGTGTCCGTTCCGCGACCTGTGCACAAAGGCCGAGGAAGGGAGCCACCGCCAGGTCGGTGTGAACGTGGCCTGGGAAGAACAAAAGCATATGACGAGAACGCTGCTTTCGGATGAGAAAACGGGTGCCCTCTACGCCAGACGCAAGACGGACGTGGAACCAGTTTTTGGATATCTGAAGGCCAATTTGGGTTTCACCCGCTTCTCCGTCAGGGGAAAACAGCGCGTGAGACGCGAGCTCGGCTTCGCGCTCATGGCGGTGAACCTGCGGAAGTTCATCGCCACCGTTGTCGCCCGAAGTACAAAGAAGGGGTCCGGTCACCGAAAATCGGTGACCGGACCCCTCTTTTTGATTGAAATACTTTAGAACTGGCTAGTTATGTCCCAGCCTC
>NZ_JACSLO010000033.1:0-1686 GCF_018618195.1 Exiguobacterium sp. s7
TGAACTGCTCCCCGTCAAGTAGACAGGGTAAATAATGAAAACCAACCTAAGCGGCTTGAGACCTGTATTCGACAGGGCTCAAGCCGTTCAGTCGTTTCTGGAGACGATCGTGGTTGTAGAACGATATGTAGTTCTCGATGGCTGTTGTGAGTTCGCTATAGGCCTGGAACTCACGCAAGTAGTACATCTCCACTTTCAAGGTGCCCCAAAAACTCTCGATCGGGGCGTTGTCGATGCAACGTCCGACCCGGGACATGCTGTGGGTCAGCCCCGCATCTTCTACTATGCGTTTGAACCCTCTCGATGTGTATTGATATCCTCGGTCGCTATGGATCATCGGACGCGCTCCTGTGCGGAGCCCTGCGATCGCTGGCATCATCGTCTGGAAGACGAGCGCGTTGTTGTTAGATTTCCCGATGCGATAGGCGACGATCGAGCCGTCATACAGGTCGATGATCGCGATCAGATAAGCCTTCTTCCCGGCGCCATATTTGAACTCGGTGACGTCGGTGCACCATTTCTCGTCCGGTCGGGACGCGCTGAACTCTCGGTTCATCAGATTCTCGGCCACGTGCTGCGGCGTTGACTTCTTATGCTTCTTCCGCTTCCGGCGGATGACCGATTGGATCCCATGGATATGCATCAAGCGATAGACTCGCTTTTCATTGAACGGGGACAGTCCTTGTTGTCGGCGCAACCGGTTGATCGTCATCGTGATCCGACGGTACCCGTATGTGCCGTTCGCCTGGTCATAGAGTAGACGGATGTCCTCCAGAAGCTTTTCGTTCTCTTCTTGACGCACCGGTATGGTGCGATTCAACCATTTGTAATAGGCCGCCCGTGAGATACCGGCGACTCGACAGAGGAGCACGATCGAAAGGGCCTCCTCTTCGTTCAATTCTTTGATGGCGATATATCGTTGCTGTAGCCGTACCTGGCTGATTATGACCTCCTCTCGATCTCCTCTAACTTTTTTAGAAACAAGATGTCCGCACGAAGAAGTTCATTCTCAAGCTCCATTTGCTGGATACGGCGCTTAAGCTTCTCTTCTTCGCTTAGTTCGTCCTCTGGCTTCGTACGCCCACGGCGGTCCACGAGCGCCTCTGCCCCGCCCGTGTCATACTTTTTGATCCAGCCATAGACCTGGGCATAGGACACCTGAAATTGTTCCGCGGTCTGCTGGTAGTTGCGTCCATTCTCCAAACAATATTTCACGATCTCAAGGCGCTCTTCGAATGTAGTTTTTCTTCCTTTTGTCATAGCTCGATCCATCCCTTTTCTCGAATCTGTTAACTCACTATGACTAGTATACTTCTTAATCCATTTACGAAGAACAGACCAATTACTGATCTGATACTTGGAGAGTACCTCCATTCTAGTGAACCCATCGAGATAGTCGCGGACGGCCGCAATCTTCAGTTCCTTAGTGTAGCGCTTCCACGTCCTCGATTCCTTCAACGCATCGATCCCACCGGTATCGAATTTCACTTTCCACACCTGGAGGGTGTCCCTAGAGACGCCATGAGCCTCCATGATTTCTTTCCAAGTATATGTTTCTTCTTCCATCATGCGCAGCGCACTCAATTTTTGTTCGATCGTATGCTGACTTCTCGCCATAAAAAAACACTCCCCAATCAGATAAACAGATTTGTTATTTCATCTGTCTACCTATTGGGGAGCATATCA
>NZ_JACSLO010000034.1:0-1685 GCF_018618195.1 Exiguobacterium sp. s7
TGATATGCTCCCCAATAGGTAGACAGATGAAATAACAAATCTGTTTATCTGATTGGGGAGTGTTTTTTATGTCGAAAAGTCGGCATTCGATCGAACAAAAGCTGAGTGCACTACGTATGATGGAGGAAGAAACATATACCTGGAAGGAAATCGAGGAGGCTCATGATGTCTCGAAGGATACCCTTCAGTTGTGGAAAGTGAAATTCGATACCGGTGGGATCGACGCCTTGAAGCAATCGAGGACATGGAAGCCCTACACCAAGGAACAGAAAATCGCGGCCGTCCGTGACTATCTCGGTGGTCTCACTAAACTGGAGGCCCTCTCCAAACATCAAATCAGTCACTGGTCTGTTCTTCACAGGTGGATTAGGAAGTATACTAGTCATAGCGAGTTAACAGATTCGAGAAAAGGGATGGGTCTAGCTATGACAAAAGGAAGAAAAACTACGTTCGAAGAGCGCTTTGAGATCGTGAAATACTGTTTGGAGAATGGTCGCAACTACCAGCAGACGGCAGAACAATATCAGGTGTCCTATGCCCAGGTCTATGGCTGGACCAAGAAGTATGACACGAACGGTGCAGAAGCGCTCCTAGACCGCCGTGGGCGTACCAAACCAGAGGACGAACTAAGTGAAGAAGAGAAGCTGAAACGCCGTATCCGGCAAATGGAGCTTGAGAACGAACTTCTTCGTGCCGACAACCTGTACCTAAAAAAGTTAGAGGAGATCGAGAGGAGGTCGTGATCAGCCAGGTGCGCCTACAGCACCGATATGTCGCCATCAAAGAATTGAACGAAGAGGAGGCCCTTTCCATCGTGCTCCTCTGTCGGGTCGCCGGCATCTCCCGGGCAGCCTATTACAAATGGTTGAATCGCACCGTTTCGGTGCGTCAAGAAGAGAACGAGAAGCTTCTGGAGGACATTCGTTTACTCTATGACCAGGCGAACGGCACATACGGGTACCGTCGGATCACGATGACGATCAATCGGCTGCGCCGGCAACAGAGCCTGTCCACGTTCAATGAAAAGCGAATCTATCGCTTGATGCATATCCATGGGATCCAATCGATCATCCGCCGGAAGCGGAAGAGACATAAGAAGTCAACGCCACAGCATGTGGCCGAGAACCTGATGAACCGCGAATTCCGTGCGTCCCGGCCGGACGAGAAATGGTGCACCGACGTCACCGAGTTCAAATACGGTGACGGGAAGAAGGCGTATCTGAGCGCGATCATCGACCTGTATGACGGCTCAATCGTCGCCTATCGTATCGGGAGGTCCAACAACAACGGGCTCGTGTTCCATACGATGATGCCAGCCATCGCGGGGCTCCGTACAGGAGCACGTCCGATGATCCATAGTGACCGAGGGTTCCAATATACCTCGAGAGGGTTCAAACGCATGGTGGAAGACGCGGGAATGACCCACAGCATGTCCCGGGTCGGACGCTGTATCGACAACGGCCCGATCGAGAGTTTTTGGGGCACCTTGAAAGTGGAAATGTACTACTTGCGTGAGTTCCAGGCCTATAGCGAACTCACATCGGCCATCGAGGCCTACATATCGTTCTACAACCACGAGCGTCTCCAGAAACGACTAGGCGGCTTGAGCCCTGTCGAATACAGGGCTCAAGCCGCCTAGGATGGTTTTCATTATTTGCCCTGTCTACTTGACGGGGAGCAGTTCA
>NZ_JACSLO010000035.1:0-1275 GCF_018618195.1 Exiguobacterium sp. s7
CGTGGTTGCTATTTTAACGACCAAGCTCGAAGCGTAATCTCAAAAAGAAACGTTCGAGGTTTCGGTAGCCATAACCACGGCGTTTGATAAGCTTGATTTTGTTGTTCGTTCCTTCCATCTTTCCGTTCGATAGACTGGACACGATTGTTCGACGCATCGCTTCCTCTCGGTTCTGGATCGATTTCGCGATCTTCGCCAGAGGCCCGCAAGGATGGGACTGATAACGATCCAACCAATCGGTCAGTCGACGTTTCGCCTGTCCATGGCACGTGGCCTTCAGCACATATCGAATATGTTGAAGTCCTTGATAGAGGTCCCGGGTGAACGGATCTTCCCGAAGGCAAGAATCGGCGACCTCCCGGTCTTCGGGGGACAGCGTCTCCGGACGACAGGCGAGAGCACGGTCAATCACACGGACATGATGGTGACGTTTCACCTCGTTCAAAAAACGACGCCGACGGCGAAGGGCGTCCGTGAAGAACTGGATGAGATGGAAACGATCCAGCACATGTTTCGCATCCGGGAAGACATGTGCGACGGCCTTCGCCATTGCCGGTGCAAAGTCACTGACGACAGAACGGATGTCTCCGGCTATGCCTTGGAGTGCAGCCGTGATGGCCGTGACGTCCCTTCCCGGGACAATGGACAGGAGCCGACCACTCTCCGCATCGAGGGCGATTGTCGCATAGTGATGTCCTTTTCGTGTGGCGAACTCGTCGATGAGGACGTCTGTCGTATGCTTCTCTGTCTCTACTGAGGCGTACCGATAAAACCATCGTTCCACCGTCGTGTAAGGTAATCCGTATTCACGCGCTACATCTGAGATCGTCCTACCGTGGCAACGTTCTGCGATGCCTTTCCGGAACACCTCGGTGGAGGTGCGGACGAGCCCGAGACCGTAGTCATACACGAACGTCAAATCACAAGAGAAGCATCTTTGACGTGGGATATCCAGCTCAATCCAGAGTATACCGACGTTCCATGCGTGACCGTGTCGGAAGCGACGTCGCCTTTTCGAATGCAGGACTGTCTTTCTCTGGCAAAGCGGGCAAGGGATGTCGTGTCGATCCGGGATGACCGGGAAAACGTTCGGTTCTTCGTCTGAAGACATCTGGATCTGAAAAAGGTCTGGAAGTGGAAGAAGTAATTTGATAAACTGTTGGGACAAAGCGAAAACTCCAATCGTGGTTTGTCTAGGCAACAATTACGATACCGGGGTTTTCGCTTTTTTTCTATGTTCAATTCAAAATCTGATGGATTTTATGCGTCAACCAC
>NZ_JACSLO010000036.1:0-1216 GCF_018618195.1 Exiguobacterium sp. s7
CCCGTTCCCATGCCGAACACGGAAGTTAAGCGCTTCAGCGCCGAAAGTAGTTGGGGGTCTCCCCCTGTGAGGATAGGACGCTGCCAGGCTGATTGTTTTTTTGAAAAAATTATTGACTTTACTCTTGATGACATTTAAAATAGGTAAAGTCGATACAATAATTATTTAAAACGGTCCCGTGGTGTAGTGGTTAACATGTCTGCCTGTCACGCAGAAGATCGCGGGTTCGAATCCCGTCGGGACCGCCATTTTTTTATTTAAACTTAATAAGTTGGCTTTGTAGCTCAGTTGGTAGAGCAAAGGACTGAAAATCCTTGTGTCGGCGGTTCGATTCCGTCCAAAGCCACCATTTACAGCGCCGGTGTAGCTCAGTTGGTAGAGCATCTGACTTGTAATCAGAGGGTCGAGGGTTCGAATCCTTTCGCCGGCACCATTTTTCTCATGGCGGTTGTGGCGAAGTGGTTAACGCACCGGATTGTGATTCCGGCATTCGAGGGTTCAATTCCCTTCAGCCGCCCCATCTTAAAAAATTAATGAGCCATTAGCTCAGTTGGTAGAGCATCTGACTTTTAATCAGAGGGTCGCAGGTTCGAGCCCTGCATGGCTCACCATTTCTCATTAATTTCTATACTTAAATATTATATGCGGGTGTGGCGGAATTGGTAGACGCGCTAGACTTAGGATCTAGTGTCTTTGACGTGGGGGTTCGAGTCCCTTCACCCGCATCTCTAATCTAACTTTATATTGCGGAAGTAGTTCAGTGGTAGAATACGACCTTGCCAAGGTCGGGGTCGCGGGTTCGAATCCCGTCTTCCGCTCCAATTATATGCGGTCGTGGCGGAATCGGTAGACGCGCTAGGTTGAGGGCCTAGTGGTGGTTAACACCGTGGAGGTTCAAGTCCTCTCGACCGCATTAATGCACCCTTAGCTCAGCTGGATAGAGCGTTAGACTACGAATCTAAAGGCCGGGAGTTCGAATCTCTCAGGGTGCACCATTTATAACGGGAAGTAGCTCAGCTTGGTAGAGCACTTGGTTTGGGACCAAGGGGTCGCAGGTTCGAATCCTGTCTTCCCGACCATTTCTTAATTCAATTTGGTCTTTGAAAACTGAACGATGAGGCAAAAATGTTTTACAATTTTTGAATGAAGCGCAAGCTTCGTCATTTTTAAAGAGCTATATCAAATTCTTTGGAGAGTTTGATCCTGGCTCAGGACG
>NZ_JACSLO010000037.1:0-870 GCF_018618195.1 Exiguobacterium sp. s7
CCCCGTTGCCACGATGAGTACGGGTCGGCGAAATACATCGGCACGCCGAGCGACGCCTGGATGCGCTCGTGACCGCTGAACTCCTTGCCCCGGTCCGTCGTCGCCGTCTCGAACGTGCCTTCCGGGAAGGCACCGTGCACCGCATGGATCGCCCCCTCCATCGAGGCCGCGGTGCGGTCCGCGATTGGCAGGGCGAGATAGAACCGGCTCTTCCGCTCGATGAACGTCGCGACGCACGCCTTCGATTTCCCACGTCCGGAGACGACGGTGTCGAGCTCCCAATGCCCGAATGTCCGGCGACCCCTGACCTCTGGAGGTCGTTTCGAGATGGGGAGACCGACGTTGATGCGACCGCGCGTCTCGGTCGGCTTTTGACGTTTCCCCTTCTGGCGGAGCACGGTCACGGGCACGTCGATCCGTCCCGCATAGATCCAGCGGTAGATGGTGGAGAAGGCAATTTTTCCTGCGTAGAGGCGGCCGACGATCTGTTCTGGTGACCAGGTCGCACGCAGCTTCTCGACGATCGTCCGGCGCATCGTGTCGTCGAGCTTCGTCTTGACGCCGCAATGGGTTTTCGCCTTCTCGTAGCGTTTCTGCGCACGTCCTGACTCGTAGCCGGGGTTCCGTCTGATCTCCCGCGAGACGGTCGAGGGCTGTCGCCCGATCCGTCTCGCGATGGACCGGATGGACATCCCGAGCTCCAGATAGGTCTCTATTTTCACGCGCACCGTTGTGGTAAGATGGGTGTAGCTCTTAGCGATTCCTCCGTCTGAATGTTTGTGTCGTAACTTCATTCTAAACGAGGCCATCGCTGTGGGCTTTTTTTTGCGTTCACGTTCAGATGTTGCACTTAATTTTATAATTCATCAT
>NZ_JACSLO010000038.1:0-806 GCF_018618195.1 Exiguobacterium sp. s7
GATTTTGAATTGAACATAGAAAAAAAGCGAAAACCCCGGTATCGTAATTGTTGCTTAGACAAACCACGATTGGAGTTTTCGCTTTGTCCCAACAGTTTATCAAATTACTTCTTCCACTTCCAGCCCTTTTTCAGATCCAAATGTCGTCAGACGAAGAACCAAACGTTTTTCCGGTCATCCCGGGTCGACATGACATCCCTTGTCCGCTGTGCCAGAGAAAGACCATCCTGCATTCGAAAAAGCGGCGTCGCTTTCGACACGGTCATGTGTGGAACGTCGGTGTACTCTGGATCGAACTGGATGTCCCACGTCAAAGATGCACCTCTTGTGATTTGACGTTCGTGTATGACTACGGTCTCGGGCTCGTCCGCACTTCCACCGAGGTTTTCCGGAAAGGCATCGCAAAACGTTGCCACGGACGGACAATCTCAGATGTCGCACGCGAGTACGGCCTCCCTTATACGACGGTGGAGCGCTGGTTCTATCAGTAGCTTCGGTGGAGACGATGGAGCGTGCAACGCATGTCCTGGTCGACGAGTTCGCCACGAGAAAGGGGCACCACTATGCGACGATTGTCCTCGATGCCAAGAGTGGCCAGCTTCTGTCCATTGTCCCGGGCCGGGACGTGGCAGCCATCACGGCAGCACTTCAAGGCATATCCGAGGATATCCGTTCTGTCGTCAGTGATTTTGCACCGGCGATGGCGAAGGCCATCAACCATGTCTTCCCGGAGGCAGAACATGTGCTGGACCGGTTCCACCTCGTCCAGTTCGTCACGGACGCCCTTCGCCGACGGCGTCGTTTTT
>NZ_JACSLO010000039.1:0-767 GCF_018618195.1 Exiguobacterium sp. s7
GAATTTGATATAGCTCTTTAAAAATGACGAAGCTTGCGCTTCATTCAAAAATTGTAAAACATTTTTGCCTCATCGTTCAGTTTTCAAAGTTCGTCAGTTTAAAAATTGGTGGAGCCTAGCGGGATCGAACCGCTGACCTCCTGCGTGCAAGGCAGGCGCTCTCCCAGCTGAGCTAAGGCCCCAAAAGTTATGATGGTCGGGAAGACAGGATTCGAACCTGCGACCCCTTGGTCCCAAACCAAGTGCTCTACCAAGCTGAGCTACTTCCCGAAATAGATGGTGCACCCTGAGAGATTCGAACTCCCGGCCTTTAGATTCGTAGTCTAACGCTCTATCCAGCTGAGCTAAGGGTGCGAGACGAATGAACTTTCATGGGATATTAAGATGGTACCGAGGGCCGGACTTGAACCGGCACGAGGAAACCCTCGCAGGATTTTAAGTCCTGTGCGTCTACCAATTCCGCCACCCCGGCAAGGTATAATTCATGCGGTAGACTATTTTAAAAATGGTGCCGGCGAAAGGATTCGAACCCTCGACCCTCTGATTACAAGTCAGATGCTCTACCAACTGAGCTACACCGGCAGGTGTAAATGGTGGAGGATGACGGGATCGAACCGCCGACCCCCTGCTTGTAAGGCAGGTGCTCTCCCAGCTGAGCTAATCCTCCAAATATGTAATGCCTGGCAACGTCCTATCCTCACAGGGGGAGACCCCCAACTACTTTCGGCGCTGAAGCGCTTAACTTCCGTGTTCGGCATGGGAACGGG
>NZ_JACSLO010000040.1:0-670 GCF_018618195.1 Exiguobacterium sp. s7
CTGGAAGTCCTTCTTCTTCGCCCTCTTGAACATGCTCTTCGCGTCCTGGATGGCCTGGTTCTTGACGGCGCTCGGCAGGTCCGCCGTGACATGTTTGCTCGTCAGATTCAAGCTCTCTCGGGCCTGCACCATGGCCGCGACGAGCTGGTTCGCCGTGCGGATGTAGGTGTCCATCATCCGCTCCAAGATTGATCGTTGCGCTTTCGTCGGATGGAGCTTGATGTTCACGGTCAATGTCTGCGACACGGTCTCATCCCCTTGTCTTTTGATCCTCGACATAACGTTTGATGGTCTCGCTGGAGACGTTTCCCGCCGTCGACACGAAGAAGGATCTCGTCCAGAGGCTCGTGAGATGTGTGAGGTGCGGGAACTCCTCCCTGAGCCGCTTCGACGAGACGCCTTTGATGCGCGCCATGATGTCGGACGGGCTAATGGATGGCAATGCGGATAAGAATAGATGCGTGTGGTCCCGGTCGCACTCGATGGCGAGGAGGTGGATGTCGAGCCCTTCACAGACATCGTGGACGATCTCTTTGAACCGTCGCTCGAACAGGTCGTCATCGAACAGTTTTCGGCGATACCTCGGGCAGAACACGAAATGATAATGGAGCATCGACACGGTGGTGTTGGTTCTTCGATAGTTGTTCATACGTTTATCGTATCACTTTGT
>NZ_JACSLO010000005.1:0-222772 GCF_018618195.1 Exiguobacterium sp. s7
ACGCATGCGTTGTCGAAACACTAAAACCCAGCTGGCAAAGTTCTGTACTTTTCGTTGCATTATTGTGCACATTTGTATTGCAAAATACAACGACCACTATCTGACTGTGACGATGGCCGATTATGGCCTATAATTTATGTTAGACATGATTGAAAAATTTAAGTGAAGAGGAGAACCTATGATTAAACAATGGTTATTCGCTCTAAGTCGGATCACAATCGCTTCACTCGCGTTTTATCTTGGAAATCTGTCGACGGTTGATCCGGTTCAGATTTCTGGGAATGGTAACCCTGCTTTATTGTTTATTCCTATCCTTTTGCTCCTTGCACTGTTCATCATGAATGATTGGATCAAAGTGATGAAGTTTTTCAACTCTAATTCCCGTATATTACTCCCTCTGTTGTTCATCATCGGGATCGCTTTGTTTTTCATCTATGAACAGCAGGTTGATAATTATCACGAGCGTAAAGAGTACGTCCAACAAGTAGTCATTGAACGAGAGTATAAGATTACTGATCCTCTCTTCCTTGAGAGAGTGACGGGTATTACATATACGTATATGAGTAATCAACTCTTTAACTTAAATACGTTTGTTATATATATTCTACTGACGTTAGCCATGGCGATCATGTATGTCTTATGGACTCGACGTAGGTCGCCCATTTCGAGTCCTTCATCGAGTAAATAAGGACAAGCCAAAACCACCCGCTGTGAACTACCCCATAAACGTTGGACATGACCATCCAACATTTATGGGGTTTTGTTTTGAGGGAATGTAGGAAACATGGAGTCTGAACAAAAAAGCAGACGCACATGCGCCTGCCCCCTGTTCAACCATTCATATACCCACGTTGCTATTGTTAGTTGCTAATAAATGAGCATTCGGTATTTAAATCCAAAATATCCATCAACTCAGTAACGCTTTTTTTAGAATTTAGTCCTATCTTATAAGTTACACCAGTAGAATAATTAATATCGAGGTGATTTAGAGGATGCATACGACCATTTTCCCCGTCGAGGTCATAATCAAATCTTAAATATCCCACTTCAAATTCCATTAGATATTTCATTATTGACCATAGCCGATCTTTTTCAGTATGCCTATCAAAGCTATCCATTATTTTTTCAAGATCAGAATCTAAATCTTTCAATGACAAGAAATCTTCACTATCAATCAATTCATAAAAAATGTTTCTCAAAATAGCTAAATTCGCACCATCTAATTCCATATCAGTTAACGGGTCAAATATAGTAACTTTATTGTCTATAGGATTTTCTTCGACACCGAAAGGAAAATTAAACGTGGTAATCTTATGTTCTTGAACAACAAATAACCTTTTCATTTTGTCAATTCGTAGTACAAGGTGGTCTTTCGTAGGTCTTTTAATGCGCGTTCCATAAGTTAATAACGAAACGGCTGCTAGCAAAAGTTTTATTACGTCTTTTTTTTTCCTAATCTTGTTTTCTAAAATAGCTTCTAATTCACTTGTAATTTCGATTTTGTATTCTTTCATATTTCACACCCTATAAGAAATCTATATTACTGACGATTAAGTTATAGATTTTTTCTTTATCAACACTATCCTGTAGCATTACATTAACAATTGCATGCAGCTGTTTCTTTCTAGTCGCATTTTCAATGTTTAAAGAATTTAAAATCTCTTCCACGATTTCGTATTGAGACTTGTTTCCGTTAGCCTCAAGCATTAGTACACGAGTGTCCATAATTTCGTCAGGGTTAGGCTTATCAATCGTAATAGTACCAGTGCGATTAAGTTCTGTTGCAGCAGTCTTTAGAATTTGATTAAGTTCACCATTTTCTGACGATAAAATTAGATAACTTGTTAAGAATGAGCGAGTTAACATCATATACAATGAATTTCTTAATGTTGTATTTTTGGTTAATGACGCAGTGGTTACACAAATAACGAACGGAAACTCTAAACCTTTAACGTTATTTCTATTACTTATAAACAAAGCACCTTTCTGTTTGTCTTTCACTTCATAACCTTTCACAGATTTCCATCCATATCTCGAATCAACTTCTATGGCTATCTTTTCAGCCAACTCAAAATTCGCATCAGAATTTTCTAAAAACACCACTCCAATATCACCTGGTTCCACAGTAGGATTTTCTGCTTTAATTTCCTCAATTGCCTTTAGTACGCCAATAATTGGATCGCTCTTGTCAGGCATTATTCCTACCTTAATACTCTTGTTATTACTATCAGGCAAATTCTCAAATCTCTTTAATGGCTCACGATATAGCGTATATTTATCTTCGTCTTTTTCAATTTGATAACCACATGCTTCCCACTCACTATCTTCTAGCCACCGAACAACAGGTCTTTCAAGCAGCCCAAAACCGATTATATGCGCCATAATTACGGTCTTTGGATCCGTTCTGTATACTCTATTTAAGAGAAAATCAGGCTGGTTTTGATATTCATCGTTTGAATAAAAAATACTTTGGAATATATCACCTGCCACGTAAACTTGTCTTCTCGTGACTTTCTCACATAATTTAAAGAAATATTCATTAAAGTCCTGAGATTCATCAATCAATATATAATCAAAATATGGTGTGAAATTTTCAAGACTTTCTAAACGTTCTAAGGCTCGTTTACATACTCCTTCAAATGATGTTCCCCAGTTATATCTTTCAAAAGGAATATCATACGTATTACAAATAAAGCTATATAACCCTGAATTTTTGTCTGAAGCTGACCCCCAACTACGCTCAACCCAAAGCCTTTCATTCCATTTAATTTGTTCCCTAACTTTCATAAAATCGAAGAAATCTGGAATCCTGTTTTTTAGTTCTTTTGAAAGAATCTTATTGAAGCAAGTAAAGAAAATCTTTGAATCTTCTTCGTTAATGTAAATATCTTTTAGTTTATGTAAAAGCAATTCTGTCTTCCCAGTTCCTGCTAACCCTTGTATAGTGACTCGTTTTTTATTAGGAGCCTGAAAAATAAATCGTGTTTGTTCACTATCGAATAGAATAATATTTTTTTTAATTTGCTCTAGATTGTTTTCAGGTACATCCCCTTCTACACGATCAATATCATTTATACTCCCCGTAAGTAGGGAGATTAATAACTCCGCTTTACGGCCGTCAGTCCCTGTCAAAACATTAGAATCTATTAATGTTTCAATTTCCTCTATCGATCTCCCTTCAAAGTTTGCTACCTCAATTAAATTACTTCTCCATCTTCTCGATCGACCTAGAAATTCATTGTATTCATACTTATCTGAAATTATTCCCAAATCATAAATGAAGTCTTCAACAAAATTTTCAAATTCGTTTTCATCTCGACCGAAATTAATGATTAACACTTTCACCTTAGGTATTAATAAAACAATTGCTTTTTTATAGGGATATTTATATTTTCTCTCACTTATTGGCTCATCGATAACATAAACTTGTCTTTTATTACTTACAGCATAGGCTTCCAAATATATAAGTGCATCACTTATGTGGGAATCCGATTGAATTTCCTCATTCAGATATTGGAAATAATACGTATTATCCATAAATAACTCCTTTTCACCACTGATTTGGCATTAGTTAGATTTTCATTTTACACAGTAATTTGTTTTAAACTATATGACTTATTAAGCATTGTATCATTCTTTATGATTGAACGATTCCCCTCTTAAATCTAAGAAATTATTTTAGCTAATTACTATCTTAGGAATTTAATTCAAATTATCGTCCACGATGAATTCCAACAATTCTTCACATAAAGTCACCGTACAAGCGAAAAAGCGGTACTTCAAGACCACCTTAGTCAAATACAGGAGGTATATAATAGTACTTCTTGTTCAGACTAAGTTACATAGCACGATTCAATAATATCTCTTAAAGCTCGTAGAGACGTAATCACTCACGTACGCTCTCTTCCTCCCTGTATGTTTCTCTTCCGATTTAATTTGTATACTTTCTTATAAACATTATTATCAAAAATATTAGAGCAGACGCACATACGCCTGCCCCCTGTTCAACCATTCATATACCCTCGTTGCTTCATGCTGACGTAATGGTCCTCGCCGATGATGACGTGATCGAGACAAGCGATACCGACGATATGACCCGCCTCAACGAGACGCTCCGATACCTCGATGTCTTCCCGGCTCGGTGTTGCGTCCCCGCTCGGATGGTTATGAACCGCGATGAAACAAGCCGCCGACAGTTTGAGCGCTTCGCGGAACACGTCGCGTGGGTGGACAATCGACGAATTGAGCCCGCCGACGAACAACGTCTTCCGGGCGATGAGCTGATTCTTCGTGTTCAAATACAGACAAATGAAATGCTCCTGGTTCAACAGCCGGAGCTCATCACGGAGCAGTTCATAGGCGTCCTGTGGCGAACGGATTGTCGGCGTCTCCACTTTCGGTTCCTCGACGTAACGGAGACCGATTGCGAACGCCGCGAGCAACTGCTCAGCTTTCTTCTTCGTCATGCCCTCGATTTGACAGAGGTCGCTCACGGACGCCTGCGACAGCGCCCGGAGCGTCGGATATACGTCGGACAGCCGTCGGGCCGTCTCGTGCGGGTCGCCACCCCTGCCCCCGATTTGGAGCAGCCGGGCGATCGCGGATTCAACACTTCGGTCGAGCACCATGGTCATTCCTTCACCAACTTTCGCTTCATTCACAGAAAGCGCGGCGCTACCCCGTGTCGTTCGAGCGTTTCGACGAGCGGACGAATCGGTAGACCGACGACGTTATAAAAGTCCCCTTCGAGCCGTTCGACTAACAGACCGCCCGACCCTTGGATGCCATAGGCGCCAGCTTTATCGTACGGCTCCGTCGAATCGAGATAGCCGTCGAGCCACGCGTCCGGGATGTCGATGAACGTGACGTGCGTCGTCGTGACGAACAAGTCTTGCCGCTCGGGCCCGATGATGCTGACGCCGGTGAGCACTTCGTGGGTCGCCCCCGAAAGCCGTTGCAGCATATCTCGCGCGTCGTCCCGGTCTTTCGGTTTCTCTAAGATCGTCCCGTCTAGGACGACGACCGTATCCGAGCCGATGACGATGGCGTCACGGTTGTCGCGGGCGACGTCCATCGCTTTCTCGCGAGCGAGGCGTCCGACGTACTCGTCCGGATGTTCCCGACCGTTCGTCCCCTCGATGACGTTGGATGGGATGACCTCATGACTGATCCCAGCCTGGCTCAACAGCTCGGTCCTCCGTGGCGACATCGAGGCGAGGATGACACGTTTCTGTGTTGGTTTCATTGTAACGACTCCTTCCATATGTGCGTAACGGGCTTCTTTTCCGTATCACACTTCACTGTCGATTGTAGGCAAACGGGCAGGCGTTTACAATCCAAGACGCCTCAAAAAAACGCCCCTTCTTTTTGAAGGGACGTTCGCATCATGGCGTCGTATAGTCGTACACCGGGATGTCTTTCGGGGTGAACGTCTGCGCCGGTACGTAACGATCGTCTGTGAGTTGATCGAGGTCCGGACGATAGAACGCATCGAGTTCGACCGTGAAGTCGAGCGGCTCGGCCGTCTCCGTCGTGTTCGGGCCCGTCTCCGTCGGTCCGGTGAACTGGACCGTGCGCAAGATATGGATTCGGTTCATCGATTCGACCGACTCGAGGAACAAGACGAGCGACTCGTACGTGTCGGCTTGAAGCGATACTGTCGAGCGGATTGACGAGGCGTTGACCGGCGTGATTTCGACCGGTTCGGCCGGTTCAGCCGTCGCGCTCACGTCGTTCGGTTCCGGCTCGTCGATGTCTTCCGGCACTTCCGATTCGGCGATGACACCGTCGGCGAAAGCGATGCTCGTCACGCGCACGTCAGACAGTTGGCTCGCCTGCGATAACGTCTCGACGACCGTGTCGAGGGCTGCCTCGGTCGGGACACGCGTCTGGAGGCGCTGCGAGTCGGCGACGTCGACGACTTCCCCTTCTTGGCGCAATAGTTCGAGCTTCGTCTGCTCGAGCGACAGTTCTCGCTCGAGCGACTTGACGTTGCCTTGGTGGATGAAGTATTGGTAGCCGAAATAAGACGGTACGGCGATGGCCGCGAACAAACAGATTGTAAAAATCAAATAAATCGTCGAGCGTTTCATTCGCTCACCACCTCCTCATCGGTCGTCTCTTCCGTCTCGCCGTCCGGTGTCTCACCATCTGGGGTCTCCCCTTCCGGCGTCTCCGGTTCGGCATCGATGAACGTGAAAGTGAACTCGCCGATGTAGCGTGGGAGCGGTTCGTTCGTCGAATCGAGCACGCTCGGACGGAGCGGCTCATCGGTGTCCGTCTCCTCCTGCTCGGTCTCCGCTTTCGTCTCGGTCGTCACGCCGAGCAGTTTGACGTTCTCAAACCGTGGGTCGTTCAAGAGCGAGCGTTGGAACGCATTCAAATCGGCGAGCGTCTCGAACTGAGTACGCACGCTCATGAGCGAACCGTCGGCGTAGTTATACGTCAATACGTAGCCCGTCGGCGGCAATTGCTCGGTCAACGCCCGGAGCGCCGGCACGGCCCATCGTTCTTCAGCCGTGAGCGCCGTCACCGTCTGGTCGAGCGATAGGACTTGCTGACCTTTCGAGTTCACTTGCTCGGTCTGATAGATGCGGACGAGCTGCAACTGTTCCTCGACTTGGGCCTCGTTCCGCTTCAACTCATTCACTTCATAAAACAAGTAACCGGTCGCCCCGCCACCGATCAAGAGCGCGAGCAAGCTCGCGATGATCGGCCAGCGGAGCGTCACATCGGTCGAGTTGATGAAGTTGGCGTCGTGCTCTTTGTCGAGCGTCGCCATCCCAAGGAGCGGCAACATCTGATGCGACAATGGCGTCGCGTGAGACAGTGGAAGCGGGTCGGCGATCCGTTTGACCGGCACCATCGCCTCACTTTCAATCGTCTGGACGAGATCGTCAAGGTTCGGGACCGTCCCCGAGACGAGCAACTCGTCAATCGGGCGTCCGTCCGTCCGGAGCGAGTAGCGATAGAAGTCGAGGAAACGGGCCAGCTCGTTCAGCCACTCGTCTGTCTGCGTCGCGAGCGTCTCTTTGGAGCCGCTATATGTATACGTGACAAGCCCGTCCGTCGTCTCGGCGCGGTACGGGAGGTCGGTCTCGATGGCGCGGATGAAGCGGACCTGGCCCTCTTCAAGGACGAGCAACTGGTGCGCGAACGGTGTCACGTGCCAGAGGAGCGTCGACTTGAGCGGGTCGAGCGTCTCGAGTCGGGCCACCCCGTTGGCGATGGCGACCGGACGCGGAACGATTTTCTTCAATTGGAACCCGCGTTTTTTCATGTAGGCGCGGATGGCTTTCGTCAAATCGACCGAGACGGCGTGAAGCATGACCTCGGTCTTCGTCTCCGTCTCGCCGAGCACCTCGTAGTCGAAGGCGACGTCGTCGAACGGCAAGATGATCGAGCTGCCGATTTCCATGAACAGATAACCGCGAATCTCATCTTTCGGGATCGTCGATGGGATCTCGACTTTACGGGACAACACCTCGGTCTCGGCCATATCGACGGCACAGACCATCCCTTTTCGGACTTTCAGTTTGCGGCACAGTTCGTCGAAGGCGAGACCGAATGCGTTCTCGTCTTCAATTCGTCCCCCTACGTAAGCGCCTTTCGCCAATTGGACGGACGCGCTGCGTTTGAACACGCCTTGTTTAATCACGGCCCCGTGGATGCTGAGCGCATCGAACGAGAAATACGCGACCGTTCCTTTCTCTATAGACCGGCTCATGCTGGTTTCCCCCTACATCAAATCAAAATACCAATCAAAAAAGCGTTCGCTGAACCAAAACGTCAGCATCGTGCCAAGTGCAATCGACGGCACGAACGGAATCGGCTGTTTGCGATCCATCCGTTTCAAACCGATCAGTGTCAGTCCGACGATCGCTCCAATCAAGCTCGATAAAAATAAGGCGACGAGGACGTCGCGCGGCCCGAGGACGAGCCCGATTACTGTAAATAGTTTGACATCGCCGGCCCCAAGTCCCCCCTTGGAGACGAAAAAAACGGTGGCGAGGACAGAAAAGCCGAGCGCCGCTCCGCCAATTGGGCTCCACCAGGCCACACCCGCGCCATAGGCGAGCAATAGGAGGACCGGTGCCGTGAACAATAAGATGACGTTCGGCACGAGCATCGTCGACAAATCGGACATCGCCAAGGCGAGGAGCGTCGATAAGAAGACGAAGGCGAGGAGCGTCGTGAGGCTAAAGCCGTATAGCCAGAAGCTATAGGCGTAACCGACCGCTCCAAGTAGTTCAAAGAGCGGGTACGTCGGCGCGATCCGCCCGCCACAGCCGCGGCATTTCCCGCGCAGGAACACGTAACCAAAGACCGGAATCAGTTCCCAAGCGGATAAGACGTGTCCGCATGACGGACAGTGTGAGCGCGGCGTGACGATGGACTGTTTGCGTGGCACGCGGAGCCCGACGACGTTCGTGAATGACGTGATGACGGCCCCGAGGACGAGGCTGTAAATGAGTCCAATGAGTTCAACCAATCAAGGTCACTTCCTTACTTGTAAGTATATGCCAAAAACAGAAAACCGGCTAGGCTGAGCGAGTGCCCAGCGCCAGCCGGAGTATAAATTATTTAACTGATTCCTTATTTATGCTCTCACTTGCAATTGTGCCAGCATCTGTAGCAGCAGTACCGATATCTTTAGTTCCATCAAGCCAAACTTTGTAAGTGTATTTATTATTAGAATCTTTCTTAACAAGAACAATTCCATTACTATAAGCCGTACCATATGGATCTTTCATCGTATCAATCATGTTACTACCATTTTCTTCCCCAGCAATCGGAGCTCCAACAAATCTAATCACTTCACCATCTGTTACTTCGTTTGAAGCGACATACAACTTCGCAGCACTCACCATCTGTTTCGCGTCGGCAACCATCGCATCCTTCTTCGAGTTCTCAATAATTCCGCCGATCGCGACAACCGCGATAGCTGCGATAATCCCCAAGATAACGACGACGACGAGCAACTCGACGAGTGTGAGTCCGCGCTCATCTTTCAATTGTTTGGCATCTTGCCAAATCATTTTCATTTTCTCTAACATGATTCATTCTCCCCTTTTGTGTGTTTTGCTGTGATGTAAGCTAGATTCATTACCTTTGACCTAATACTAGTAGAACAATTTTACTATACATTCAAAATTTAGGATTGAAAAGATACAAATCTGCAAATAAATAAAAAGTTTCTACTGATTTTGGATATCGCCATAAATTTGGAACATCGGGACGACAATCGCGATGACGATGACGCCGACGATACTCGCCAAGACGACAATCAACAGCGGCTCGATAATCGACTTCAAACGGTCCGTCGTCGTCTCGACTTCGGTCTCATAAAACTCCGCGACCTCGTTCAACATCGAGTCCAAATCCCCGCTCTCCTCACCTACTGCAATCATTTGCGTCATGAGCGGTGGGAAGCTGTCGTTCCGTTCGAGTGGTTCATGGAGCGGGATTCCTTGCGCCATCATCTTACGCGCCTGGGCAAGCCCTTTGCGGATGACACGGTTCGAGACAATCTTCTCTGTGATCTCAATCGCCGATAAAATCGGGACCGCTGCCTGGAGCAAGACGGCCAAACTTCGGGTCAACAAGGCGATTTGCGACTTTAGGACGATAGGCCCAAAAATCGGCATCTTCAACAGCAGTCCATCAATCACATACCGTTCCTTGTCGCGCTTCAACATCCATGTGAAGATGAGCAGTGCGAAAAGTGCCCCGCCGAAGATGAGCCACCAATAGGCGGCGACAAAATCGGAGACGGCGACGACGATCCGTGTGATGAGCGGCAGTTCTCCGCCGAGCTGTCCGAAGATGCTCGCGAACGTCGGGACAACGCTCACCATGAGGAACGCGACGACGCCGATGGCGACAATCGAGACGACGAGCGGATACGTCAACGCCGAGATGACTTTTCGTTTGACGTCATACTGTTTTTGGAGCTGGAGCCCGATTTGGTCGAGCGCCTCCTCCAAGTTCCCGCTCGCCTCACCCGCGAGTGCCATCGAGCTGAAGAAGTTCGAGAACACGCGCGGATGTTTCTTGATTGCCTCTGAGAACGCGATCCCTTCCCGCAGATCGTCCTCGACTTGGCTGAGCGTCTTCTTCAACACTTTCGATTCGGTCTGGACGCGCAAGATGGACGTCGCCCGGACAATCGGCACACCGGCCCGGATGAGCGTCGCGAACTGGCGCACGTACATAATCAAATGTTCAACCTTGACCCGCTCTGGGAGTAGGTTGATTTCTTTATTCAACCCCGTCGACTCGAGTTCAGCGAGCTCGGTGACCAGAATCGATTCTTGGCGCAGTTTATCTTTCGCCTCGCGGAGCGAGACGGCGGTGACCCGCCCTTTTTTACGCTTCCCATTCAGCAGTTTGCCTTCGTATTGGAAGATGGCCATTCAGTCACCTCTCTTCATTTGGTACGGCGTTCGGGTTGATGACGCCTTGACGGACGAGCTGTTCGATCGCCATGTCCATCGTCTGCATTCCGTTCTGCCGGTTCGTCTGGATGACGGTCGGGAGTTGGAACTCTTTCTCGTTCCGAATCAAGTTGGCGACGGCCGGATTGCCAATCATAATCTCCATCGCGGCGACACGACCTTTCGGCACATCGACGCGCGGGAAGAGACGCTGACTGACGACACCGAGCAAGACATTGGCGAGTTGGGTCCGGATTTGGTCTTGTTGCTCGGCCGGGAACGCATCGATGACCCGGCTGACAGTCGACATCGCACTCGACGTGTGGAGCGTCGCCATGACGAGGTGGCCCGTCTCGGCGGCCGTCATCGCCGTCGAAATCGTCTCGAGGTCACGCATCTCCCCGAGCAGAATGACGTCCGGGTCTTGCCGAAGCGCGGCGCGAAGGCCGTCGACAAACTTCATGACGTCCGAGCCAATCTCGCGCTGGTCAACGATGCTCTGGTCGTGCGTATGTAAATACTCAATCGGGTCTTCGAGCGTGATGATCCGTTTCCGCTGCGTCCGGTTGATCTCATGGATCATCGCAGCGAGCGTCGTCGATTTCCCTGACCCCGTCGGCCCGGTGACGAGGATGAGCCCGTACGGCTTCTCAATCAAACGTTTCAGTACTTGTGGCAAATCGAGCTCGTTCATCGTCGGGATTTCCCCGGAAATAGAACGGAACGCGATCGCGACCGTGCCCCTCTGGTAATAGGCATTGACGCGGAACCGCGATACGCGCGGAACCCCGAACGAGAAGTCGAGATCGCGCTGCATCTCTAGCCGCCCCCGCATCTCCTCGGTCATGATGTCCTTCAAATAGCTCTCGATATGGAGCGGCAACACTTTCTCGTCACCCATCGTGATGAGGCTCCCGTCGACCCGAATGATCGGCGGTGAGCCGGCGGTCAAATGGATGTCCGAAGCGCGTTGTTCGACCGCTTTCGTTAAAATCACTTCAATCGACTGATGAATCATAGGCTCACTCCGTTATCACTGTTCTCAATATTTCCTCAGTATTCGTCAGTCCGAACGCGACTTTCTCAAGCCCATCGGCGAGGAGGAAACGGGCACCTTGCGCTTTCGCGTAGGCGACCATCTCGGCTTCCGTCGCCTGGTTCATAATCAATCGGCGCAACCCTTCATCGATTGGCACGACCTCATGGATAGCGAGCCGTCCACGATAACCTGTGAAGTTACATGAGGCACAACCGTTGCCGCGCATGATCCGTTCGACCGGAACCCCTTCAGCGGCAAACAGTTCCTGCTCGCGCTTCGAGACCGGCTGTTCATGACCGCAGTCGCGACAGACGCGCCGGACGAGCCGCTGGGCGACGAGCCCGGATGTCGAGGCGGCGACAAGGAACGGTTCGACTCCCATGTCAATCAAGCGGGTGATCGAGCTGATGGCCGAGTTCGTATGTAGTGTCGACAACACCAAGTGACCGGTCAACGACGCTCGAATGGCAATCTCGGCCGTCTCGGTGTCCCGAATCTCCCCGACCATGACGATGTTCGGGTCTTGTCGCAAAATCGAACGCAGACCCGACGCGAACGTCAAGCCGACCTTGGCGTTGACCTGGACTTGGTTAATGCCGTCGAGTTGATACTCGACCGGGTCCTCGACCGTGATGATGTTCTTCGATTCCTCGTTCAGTTCGCGTAGCGACGCATAGAGCGTCGACGACTTCCCTGATCCCGTCGGCCCGGTGATGAGAATAATCCCGTTCGGCCGTTTCAACATGTCGCGGTACACCGCCTCGTTCTGGTCGCCGAAGCCGAGCTTCGTCAAATCGGTCAATCCTTCCGACGAGTCGAGCACCCGGATGACGATTTTCTCGCCATACATCGTCGGGAGCGTCGAGACGCGGAAGTCGTACGGGCGGCCCCGGAGCGTATATTTGATACGTCCATCCTGCGGCAAACGGCTCTCGGTGATGTCTAAGTTACTCATGACCTTAAGGCGCGTCAGCATGACGCTTTGAATCTTCTTCGGATAAATCGTTTCGGTCCGAAGATCACCGTCGACCCGGAAGCGGACGTGCAACTGCTTCTCGTGCGGGTCGAAGTGAATATCCGAGGCGCGCTGGTCGATCGCACTCAAGAAGAGCTGATTGACGAGCCGGATGACCGGGGCGTCATCGCGCGACGCCGTCTCCTCGCGCTCGAGTTCGGGCGCTTCTTCTTTCAGAATCTCGATGAGTGACGCATCCATCTCATAATAGCGACTGATCGTTTTACGAATCTGTTCGCGTGTGGCGATCCCGACCTCAATGTTCATCCCTGTCTGGAGACGAACGTCATCGATCGCAATCAAATCGAGCGGGTCTGCCGTCGCGATGAACAACGTGTTCCCTTGTAACTCGATTGGCATAATGTCATGTTTTTGGGCAATAACTTTCGGGACGAGTTTCGTCACCGTCACATTGATGTCTTGCGCGTATAGAGAAATGACCGGTACATTTAATTGTTCGTGCAGTACTTGAATCAATTGTGTCTCGGTCAAATAGTTCAATCGCATGAGCGCATCCCCGAGCTTTTCCCCGGTCCGCTTTTGAACGAGCGCTTCGTCGAGTTGTTCTTGCGTAATTAACCCCGCCTCGACGAGCATCTCGCCAAGTCGTTTTTTCGTTCGTCTCACCTTACTTCACCATCCTCTGTGGTTCCTCCTGAGGCACCACCTGTGCGGAGCCTCGTTGTTCAACGAACGAACTGAGCGCCGCACCGCCAATTAAAACGAGTGCAAGGAGGGCCCAAATCCACCACGTTCGCTCGAGCCCTTCGTTATAAACGCTGTATACTCCAAATGAAAGCAAAGCCACAAAAAGTGAAATAATACCTTTCGTCTCACGCTTTCGTGTGTTTGGAATGGATAAGGCGAACACGGTCAGAGTTGCGAGTACCCAAAAGGCAACCAATATCAAATATCCGATCATCCGACTGCCCCCTCATTTGGTACCGCGGTTGGATCTTCTTGTTGAACCGGCGGCTGTTGTTCATATCCGTCGTCGTTGTTATCTTGTACATCGTCATTTAGTAGCCATTCATTTAGCCATTCTTCCGGATTATCCGGCAAAATTGGAATAATAATCGGTTCAGTCGGTTCTGGTTCAGGCTCGGGCTCAGGAACCGGTACAGAACTCTTTGTCACGATTTCCGGAATTGGTTCGTAGAAATCAAAACCGAGAAGTTCTAATGACTCACCAGTCTCCGTAATACGGACACGATATAACTTGCCCGACTCACCCGTCTGTCCAGACTGAGTGACAGATGAACTGCCTGCTGTGAGTGCAGATGAGAAGCGAACGACATTCTGGAACGGTACGCTTGTCACGTCTTCGACACGTGACTCATAAGCTCCAACGAATGCTTTACCGAGCAATTGAATTGTCATTGTGTTCCCTTCTTCTAATACGATCAGCGCATATGAAGTTTGTTCCGTATTCTGCACAGCGAAGTTCGAACGATCGTCGATTTTGACATCGTAGCCGAGCTCAACGCCGGCCGGTAGCCTCTCATGTTGCACACGTTCAAGGATTTGGAACGGTGTCGCTGCGAACAGTTGATACATAGACGAACCAAGCGTACTGAGTGCGTCAAAGTCTTCTCCGAACGTCTTCAGACTGAAAATATCTCCAGCCTCCATCTCGAAACCATTCATTCGTTCAACTGCTGAACGCATCGCAGGCGTCGGACTTATAGTTATGGATGAGACAACTTCGCTCTCGGTAGCCGTCATCTCTAAAATAACATCCGAATTAAAGTTCGAAGCTGCTTCAACGAGGGGAGGCGTGACCATGGTGAGCGTCACCGGTTGATTATTTAAGTAAGGAGTAAGTAATTCTTCATCAACTGTCGTAACAAGAGGATATTCTCCAGAAGTTTCAATTCCATCGAGCGTCGCATCGACGTTAAACGATACGACATCTTTGCCGACTTCGAGCGCCGTTCCATCGACCAGTGTCAATGTGAATGGTGTATTATTAAAATCTTTGATTGCATTATCAAGCCGAATGATCGCCTCTTCTCTCGTCATCCCTGATACATCGATACCGGCAACCGTTGTCTCTTTATATGTAGCACTTGTCTTCGCCGATGCCTCGAGATAATTGACAAGGCCAATCGTCGGCAGCGATACGAGTAAGACAAGTCCAATGAGGATGGAGACATGCATTCCAAACTGTTTCATTTAAATTCCTCCACTTTGTAAAAGTTCTCATGGGTTAGCGATTTCTCTAACAGTCCCTTTCTTTACAATCAAGTTTGTTTCTGAACTTGCCTCTCCGAAGAAGGGTAAGTCGTCTAATTCAATTGATGCTGCATTGACTTTCGCTCCACCGCTAATTGTAAACGTGTCGGAAACAATCCCACCGTTCACTGTACCGCCTTCAATAATTTCGACATGGGCGTTCGGAGCAAAAATTAATTTTTTAGGTACATTGATTTGAGTCCCACCGGTAACTTTCACATTTTTCCCACCTGACAAAATACTTCCATTCAGGGAGGCCGAACCAACGAACTCTAAGTTGGCATCTTTCGCATAAATCGAGGCATTAAATTTCCCATAACCAGAACTCTTTACTAGTTTTGTTTGACCATTAGAAGGTCCGATATACATGAACAAATCATTCCCGTCGCTTTCGTTCACATGACCGTTTAATGAAATGTTGTCAGCTAGGTAAATCGTTAAACTCCCACCCGGTTGACTCTTCACATCTAAATGTCCGATTCCTTGAATCGAATTAACGTATAAGGACACATCCTTATCTTTCACGTTAATCGTCAAACGATAGTTACTACTCAAGTTAATGTCGTTTACTTTATAATTTTGATCCAAAATAAGCTCATAATCACTGACAATCCAGTTCGAAATATTGATATTACCTTTTGAAATCACTTGGTACTGACTGCTGCCCGCTTTAAAAGTAGCATCGGGAATCATCTTATAATTGAAATCATTTGCTGACGGAAAGTCAGGAAGTGTTAAACCTAAATTAAAGTCTTCTTTGTATATTGTAGGTCGCTTTTGATCCAGCCACCAATTCGGCGCCAAAATAGTTTTGTAATGAGACGAGGGTAACGTGTAGACAGCTCCGTTGATTGTCGGATTTCCAGTAACCTCTAACATATTTTGAGCGTTCGATTCTAGGAGGATATTACCTGTCACAACTCCGTTAGCGAGCTTCATTTTTCCTTTGGAGTATATCCCTAAGTTGGAAGGAAGGGTTGGTCCTGGCATCCGCTCGAGATCCAACGAGTAACTTGTTTGCAACGTTTTTTTTCGCTCACCGACCTGGCCAGTCGATGTGATGATGTAGTCTCTAACCGTACGATCTGATGAAACATTACTCATCTTTACAGTTACCATAGCCAATGGTTGAATGCCTTTCTGTTTCTCAAACGAAGAAAACACTCGAGGTTGAGTACCAGTTAAAATGTTGGCATTTACATAGTTGTAGTACTGTTCATCTGTCATTTTGTTTAAATCTTCCACCTCGTCGAGTGTTTGTTGAATCTGATCAAGTGTATACGTGATGCCACTTTCAGCGATGTAGTAGGCAGATTGTTCTTTGACTTCCCCATTCGAAAGCGACACAGAATTCAAACTAGACTGAATCATGCTTAAACCAATTGAAGAAAACAGTAAGATCACTATCAAGACTAAGATGAGAGTATTCCCTTTTTCTTCTTTAGCGAGGCGCCAATTATTCCAAGTTTTCAACTGCCACACCTTCCCCGATAAACAGTTTTGTCGTTACGACTTTTGAAGGTTGATTGACACCCTCAAGTTTTAAATCGATTGTTAACATTTGATCCTTGAAATAAAACGTCAACGATTCGATGCCTCGCGCAATCACTTCATTGTTTCGATAAATGACTCCATTACTCTCTTTGTATGTACGACTATTCACAGTCAAAGCTGAGGAATTCATTTCAAACGCGCTGCTTCTGCGAACATCAGTAGTAATCATCTTAATGACTAATCGCATCTCTGCCGTTTGATGATCTCGTACTTTTTCGGATTGATTGAATTGAACAAGACCAGTCAAAATATTTGCCAATACGATTACAACAATTGAGCTAATGACTATTGTCACCAGTAGTTCGACTAAAGTAACGCCTTTTGATTCATTACGGATTTTGATAACAAATTGCTTCATCCCCACCTCAAGACGCCCTCCAGTTTTGTATTAGAGTCAATCGTTGCCTCTTCAAACACTTCGATAATGATTCGATTTAAAGCTGAGGGACTATTCTCCACCCTTAAAACGATGCGCCGATTATCAAGTGGAATCGGTTTTGAGAATTCCAGCCATACCGTCCCATTTATTAAGGACGTTTGTCGATAGGTATAGCCGAGTTCTTCAACTATTTGAATTCTCGTCTTGGCACTAGTCTCCTGCCCTTTTGCTTTCATCAACTCGAATTCATTTTGAGCAACGTAAGATAAATCCATCATCGTCCGAGAAACCGTATTCGTTTGGGCACTTTGAACGAGAAGTCCATAAAAACTTGTAAAAATAATACCGAGGAGAACAATAGAAACTAATACTTCTACTAATGTGAAACCTTTCTCACTCTCCATATTGCACCTCACTACTCCTCAAAGTGGATTCCCATTCAGTTTATCCCAATCTAAGCCTATTATCCCACACCTATAATCTTTTTCTTACATTTTTTGAATATCTTTAGCTAAATGATTTCTGACCCCACTGATAAAGTAGAGCGACCCGGTCACGACGAGCGTCTCGGATTTCGGCGCTTCCAGCCATGCGGCCAACCACTCCTGCCAGTCCACGTAACGGGCCCCGTCGGCAATCAGACTTTCTTTCGTCCGGGTGCGCGGGAAATCGAACGTCGTCTCATAGACATCCGCCACCATCTGGAGCGACGCGATCATCGCTTCCCGGTCCTTATCGACAAGGATGGCTGTGAGGACGGTCACGTCACGCTCAATCTTCACTTGTTCGACGAGCGCGGCGATACCTTCCGGGTTATGCGCCCCATCGAGCACGATGCGGGGCTGTCTCGAGATGAGCTCATAGCGACCCGGGTGTTGTGCCGCCTCGAGCCCCGCTCGAATCGCTTCCGCCTTCCAGCCGAGGTGACGCGCGACGGCGACGGCGCACGCCCCGTTATACGCTTGATGGTGTCCGGTCAACCCGAGCGTCACTGGATCCAATCCATCATATGTGACGACCGTGTCGGTTCCGTCCTCGATTGATGTGATGAGTGGTGTGACGTCGTGAATCGATGCGTCCATCGCCTCTCCTTGTCGCTTGAGCAACGCGATCAACCGTTCATCCGTCAAACTATGGAACATCGGCACGCCCCGCTTCATGATGCCAAACTTCTCGAGCGCGATCTCTTCGAGCGTGTCGCCGAGAATCCCTTGATGGTCGTGCCCGATTGACGTCACGACCGTCGCGAGCGGTCGCGTCAACACGTTCGTCGAATCGAGGCGGCCGCCGAGACCGACTTCCCAAATGACGAGGTCAGGTTGTTGTTCATGGAAATAGAGCCACGCCATGACCGTCAGCAGTTCGAACTCCGTCAACGTTTCCGGTGACGCACTCGCACAGTCACGGACCCGATTGGCGATTCGAACGAGGTCGTCTTCTCGGATCGCTTCCCCGTTCAACATGATCCGCTCCTCGAACTGGATGATGTACGGTGAGATGAACGTCCCGACGTTCAAGCCCTGTTTCGTCGCCATTGCCCGCAAAAAAGCGACCGTCGACCCTTTTCCGTTCGTCCCTGCCACGTGAATCGACGGCAACTCCTTGATTTGTAACGCGTTCAACATCCACTCGATGCGTTCGAGCCCGGGCTTGATCCCGAACCGCAGCTGCCCGTTCAGCCATTCCAATACGTCTTGTCTCGTCTCCATCTTCCATCACTCCTGTTTTCACACTTCCCTCTCATCTTACCAAAATTCGCGAAGCGCTACGCAAGGAATCGGCTGTGCTATACTCGAGGCGAAGAAGGGGGAATTACTATGACCAACAGTTGGAACTTCGAGGCGACCTACCTCGATCTCCGTGACATCTTTTACGACCGGGGACCGGTCCATCCGGTCGTCAAGCCCGAACTCGTCCTGTGGAACGAAGCACTCGCCAAGACGCTCGGTCTCGACGCCGAAACGTCTCAAGACGTCGCACTCTTCGCCGGGAATCGTCAGACCGACACGTCGTTCTCTCAAGCGTACGCCGGCCACCAGTTCGGCCATTTCACGATGCTCGGTGACGGACGGGCGCTCGTGCTCGGAGAACACGTCGCCCCGAACGGAAAGCGTGTCGACGTTCAATTGAAAGGTTCGGGTCCGACCGAGTACTCGCGTGGCGGTGATGGACGAGCCGCCGTCGGGCCAATGGTGCGTGAGTTCCTCATCAGTGAGGCGATGCACGCCCTCGGCATCCCGACGAACCGGGCGCTCGCCGTCGTCACGACCGGTGAGCCGATCATGCGCCAAGGACCGAAGCACGGCGCCGTCTTGACGCGCGTCGCGGCAAGCCATTTACGTGTCGGTACGTTCCAATACGCCGCCGCGGCCGGATCGATCGATGACGTCATCGCCCTCGCCGATTATGCGATTCAGCGCCACGACCCTGACCTTGCAGGACAACCGGACCGCTATGAACAGTTCCTCGGCCGTGTCATTACCCGGCAGGCGAAACTGATCGCGGATTGGCAGCTCGTCGGGTTCATCCACGGCGTCATGAACACAGACAACACGTTTATCAGCGGTGAAGGACTCGACTACGGACCGTGTGCGTTCATGGATACGTATCACCCGAACACCGTCTTCAGCTCCATCGATCGCGAGGGACGCTACGCCTATGCGAATCAGCCGTATATCGGGTCATGGAACTTGGCCCGCCTCGCCGAGACGTTGCTCCCGCTCCTCGCTGACACACAAGAAAAGGCCGTCGATATCGCCAACAAGCTGTTGAACGACTACACGGAAACCTATAAAGAGGCGTATTTCACTGGGCTCGCCCATAAAATCGGACTCTACGTGCGAAAAGACGGAGACGACGCACTGACGGACGAACTGCTCCGGCTCATGATGGAAACCGAGGCCGACTTCACGAACACGTTCCGCGCCCTCACGATCGGCGACACCGAAGCACTCGCCTTCGCCAACCAGGACGATGGTAAGGCGTGGCTCGCCGCTTGGCGGAAACGCCTCGGGGAACAAGGTCTTCCTGATGAGGACGTCATCCGCCTCATGCGTCAGCACAACCCGGCCGTCATCCCGCGCAACCATCACGTCGAGGCCGCCCTCATGGCAGCCGAACGCGGTGACTTCAAGCCGACCCACGCACTGCTCGACGTATTGCGGAAGCCATACGACTACGAAGCCGACTATGGACGTTATATCTCACCCGGACCGCCGCGGACGTATCCGTATCAGACTTTCTGCGGCACATGAACCATCTCGCTTTCGCGGGATGGTTTTTTTGGAACCTTTTGGCTATTCGCCACGTAGAATAGACAAAGTCCGTTTGGAGGTTTTATAATGCGCTTACTCGCTTCACTCATTTCGTTAGGTTTCGCCTGCATGATTTCGCTTGAACTCTGGCAAGGTCCGTTTCTCAGCAATTGGGTCTGGACAATGCCGGCTTTCTTTCTAGGTGTCTCGTTTGTCCAGTTCATGAAGCATTTGAACGAGCTCGAATGGAGTGAAACAAAATGAAAATGACACTCTTGCTCATGACAATCATCGTAAGTTCAACTTCATACCTCGTCTACAGTTTTTATTTGTCGTTGATGGGTCAGTCGATTCAGCCTCAAGTAACTGGACTTGCAATCGGCGTCCTGCTCACGTCATCTTACGTCGTGACAACCGGTCGCCTTCCGTTTTGGACAGAACCGGAGGGAGAGGATGTATGAAGGTTCTTTATTCCATCTTGCTAGTATTCGGCAGCATCCTTTACGTCGTCTATGCGATTCATCTATTCCGCATTGGACATACTCAACCGCTCATCTTTCACACCTTGATTGTCATCGCTCTATTTGGCATCATCCACATTGGACGCAAACGAACCCCCGAACATCATTCTTGATGGCGGGGGTTCGTTACTTTATTCGGATTGCTTCAGCGGAAAATCCACCGACGACGCCTCTGGCAATGAGTCCGAGAGGTTGAGCAACACTTCTTCTGACACATCACCCGTCAAAACGATGAGCTTGCCTTGATCTACATAAAACAAGCCTCTCCCTTCCGGTTGATCCAAACGATACCGCTCATTTGAAACGTCTCGCCGCTCAATCAACTCTCCGTCGGCCACGCTGAACGCATCGGTTACCAAAACCGTGATGCGTTGCGTCTCATCATACAACGTCCACATCTCTACCGGCCGCTCCAACTGATTCATCTCAAAGTGGGCGACAAATAGCTCCTCTTCAGGCAAATCCAACCCGTGTCGGACTTTTTCGGCCGCCTCGAGAATCGTAAAGTTTTGGATGCCATGCAACGCCCACTCCTCGTCCCGTGAATAGTTGAACACGCCGAACGAGTCATCGCGGTTTGGTAACTTGATGGCAATGAGCCCAAGGTCATCGATGACCGTTTCATAGATCACACCGTCTCTCGACGGTCGTTCGGACGTGCCATCCGTATATTGAAGCGTGTATTGGGATGTGACCGCATCGAGTAGTCGAACGGTCCCTTTCGGCACGTCCTCGATCATCGAACCGAACACTTCTTTCGCCGTCGTTTCCTCAACATCGGAAACGGATGAATCAATTTCTTCTTTGTTTACGCTAACCGTGATTTTTGATTCCGTCGGTTCGAGTGGTTCAGCTCGTTCCGCCACACATCCACTCAATCCGATCACAGCCAAACCCAACACTATTCCGATTCGTCTCATGTCACTCCACCTTTGTATCGTCTCCTCTCCTAAATTCCACCAAACGACAAAAAAACCTTCTTCGGAGAACAGGTCTCCAAAGAAGGTTGATTTATTATTTACGCAACTCTTCCAAACGCGCACGGACTGCGTCACGCTTGTCGAGGTAGTCTTTCTCTTTCGCCTTCTCTTCGTCGATGACGTGAGCCGGCGCCTTGCCAGTGAAGCCTGGGTTGCCGAGTTTCTTCTGAACGCGCTCGACTTCCTTCTCGTACTTCGCCACTTCTTTCTCAAGACGGGCGATCTCTTCCTCGAAGTTGATGAGGTCGGCGAGCGGGATGAACAGTTCCGCACCCGTCATGATGGCCGACATCGACTTATCAGGAGCTGTCAAGCCGCGTCCGATTTCGAGTTCGGTCGCGTTCGTGAACTTGCCGATCGTCGTCTCGTTCGCGCTCAAGTAACCTTGTGTCGCCTCATCAGACGTCGAGATGAAGAGTTGAATCGGTTTCGACATCGGTGCGTTCACTTCCGAACGGATGTTACGGACCGAACGGATGACGTTCATGACCGCTTCAAACGCTGGTACCGAGTCCGCGAAGTGGAGCTCGTCGCGGCGTGTCGGGTAGCTCGCACGGACGATCGAGTCGCCTTCGTGCGGTAAGTGCTGCCAGATCTCCTCTGTGAGGAACGGCATGAACGGATGCATGAGACGCATGATCGAGTCGAGCGTATACGCGAGCACTGAACGTGTCGTCGCTTTCGCAGCCTCGTCCTCACCGTAAAGTGTGAGTTTCGCCATCTCGATGTACCAGTTACAGAACTCTTCCCAGATGAAGTTGTACAAGTAACGGCCGGCTTCGCCGAACTCGTACTTGTCGACGAGACGCGTCACTTGGTCGATCGTGTCGTTCAAGCGCGTGAGAATCCATTTGTCAGCGAGCGTCTTCTCACCTGACAAATCGATGTCCTCGTACTTCATGCCGTCCATGTTCATGAGGGCGAAACGGCTCGCGTTCCAAATCTTGTTCGCGAAGTTCCATGTCGACTCGATCTTCTCCCAATAGAAACGAAGGTCATTCCCTGGTGTCGATCCTGTGAGGAGGAACCAGCGGAGCGAATCCGCGCCGTATTGGTCGATGACTTCCATCGGGTCGACGCCGTTACCGAGCGACTTCGACATCTTGCGGCCTTCCGAGTCGCGGATGAGACCGTGGATGAGCACGTCGTTGAACGGCTGCTTCCCAGTGAACTCGAGCGATTGGAAGATCATGCGCGATACCCAGAAGAAGATGATGTCGTAACCCGTGACGAGCGCACTCGTCGGGAAGTAACGTTTGAAGTCTGCTGAATCCGTGTCCGGCCAGCCCATCGTCGAGAACGGCCAGAGCGCTGACGAGAACCATGTGTCGAGCACGTCTTCGTCTTGGTGCCAGTTCTCACTGTCCGCCGGTGCTTCTTTACCTACATAGACTTCACCCGTCTCATTGTGGTACCAAGCCGGAATGCGGTGGCCCCACCAGAGTTGACGGCTGATACACCAATCGCGGATGTTCTCCATCCAACGGAGGTATGTGCCTTCGAACCGCTCTGGGACGAAGTTGACTTTCGTATCGTCATGTCCTTGAGCTTCGAGCGCTGCTTTCGCGAGCGGCTCCATGTCGACGAACCACTGTTTCGAAAGATAAGGCTCGATGACCGCGCCTGAACGTTCCGAGTGGCCGACCGAGTGCGTGTGCGGCTCGATCTTGACGAGCGTGCCGTCCGCTTCTAGGTCTTTGACGAGTTGCTTGCGGCATTCGAAGCGGTCGAGCCCTTCGTACTTGCCGGCGTTCTCGTTCATCTTGCCACCTTCGTCCATGACGAGGATGCGCGGGAGCTCGTGGCGGTTCCCGATTTCAAAGTCGTTCGGGTCGTGCGCCGGTGTGATCTTGACGCAACCTGTACCGAACTCCATGTCGACGTAGTCGTCGGCGACGATCGGGATTTCACGGTTCATGACCGGAAGCATAATCGTCTTGCCGACGAGGTGCGCATAGCGCTCATCTTTCGGGTTGACGGCAACGGCCGTATCGCCGAGCATCGTCTCTGGACGCGTCGTCGCGATCTCGATGTGGCCCGAGCCGTCAGCGAGCGGATACTTCATGTGGTAGAACGCACCTTCGACTTCTTGATAGATGACTTCGATATCGGAAACGGCCGTCTTTTGCGCCGGGTCCCAGTTGACGATATATTCGCCGCGGTAAATCAAGCCTTTCTCATAGAGGCGGACGAACACTTCCTGGACCGCTTTCGAGAGTCCTTCGTCGAGCGTGAAGCGCTCACGTGAGTAATCGAGACCGAGGCCAAGTTTTGACCATTGAGCACGGATCGTGTCCGCGTACTCATCTTTCCATTCCCACGTCTTCTCGAGGAACTTCTCGCGTCCGAGGTCGTAACGCATGATGCCGTCCTCACGGAGCTTCTGTTCGACTTTCGCTTGCGTGGCGATCCCGGCGTGGTCCATCCCTGGGAGCCAGAGGACGTCATAACCTTGCATGCGCTTGAGGCGTGTCAGCAAGTCTTGGAGCGTCGTGTCCCACGCGTGTCCGAGGTGAAGTTTCCCCGTTACGTTCGGTGGCGGGATGACGATCGTGTACGGCTGTTTTGAATCGTCCTCGTCTGCTTTGAATACGTCGTTCTCTAACCAGTAGTCATACCATTTTGCTTCCGTCGCACTTGGATCGTACTTCGTCGGCATGGTGATTTCGTTTGTCTCGTTGGCCATATGCCCAACCTCCTCTAATAATGTGGACAAAAAAACGGCTACTCTCGTCCTTAACGCTAAGGACGAAAGAAGCCGTATCTTCCGCGGTACCACCTTAGTTCGCCAACAGGTGGCGCCCTCAAAATCGAATAACGGTCGATGGACCGGACCTTCCTACTTCGTTCAAAAGGTCAGCTCCGAGGCGACTTCTGCCCCATCCCTCGCGGCCTCGCACCAAGCGGCCGCGTCTCTGAAAAAGGATGTTGTTGGCGTACTATTCCTCATCGTAGCTTTTAATCGTATCTGTTAAACAATTGTAGCGACAGAAGATGGTTCCGTCAAGATTACAGTGAAAACTCTTGTTGCAACTCTTTGAACGTCGCGTCGACCGCTGCGAGCGTCTGGTCGATATCTTCGTCCGTGTGCACGGTCGAGAGGAACAATCCTTCGAACTGTGACGGTGGCAAGAACACGCCGCGCGCCGCCATCTTCTGATAGTAAGCGCGGAACAAGTCGAGGTTCGCCGTCTTCGCCTTCTCGAAGTTCGTTACTTTCTCGTTCGTGAAGAAGAATCCGAACATCGAGCCGGCCCGGTTCGTGTCGTGCGGGATGTTATACTTCTCGGCCGCTTTCGTATAACCTTCGGCGAGACGGTCCGCTTTGCGTTCGAACTCGGCGTAGTGCTCAGGCTTGAGTTGCGACAGCGTCGTGTAGCCGGCGATCATCGCGAGCGGGTTCCCTGAGAGCGTCCCCGCCTGATAAATCGGTCCTTGCGGCGCGATTTGTTCCATAATCTCGCGTTTCCCGCCATAGGCACCGACCGGAAGGCCGCCGCCGATGACTTTCCCGAGGCACGTCAAATCCGGCGTCACGCCGAAGTAACCTTGGGCACAGTTGTAGCCGACCCGGAACCCGGTCATGACCTCGTCAAAGATGAGAAGCGCGCCGTATTGTTCCGTGATCTCGCGGAGCCCTTCAAGGAATCCAGGTTGCGGTGGCACGAAGCCCATGTTGCCGGCCGCCGGTTCAACGATGACCCCAGCGATGTCGTCGCCGAACTTCTCGAACGCGACGCGAAGGGCGTCCAAGTCGTTGTACGGCACCGTGAGCGTCTGGCTCGCCAAGTCTTTCGGCACGCCCGGTGAGTCCGGGAGACCGAGCGTCGCGACGCCCGAACCGGCCTTGATGAGGAGCGAGTCGCCGTGCCCGTGGTAGCAGCCTTCGAACTTCAAGATTTTCGTCTTGCCCGTGTAGCCGCGTGCGAGGCGAAGTGCCGCCATCGTCGCTTCCGTACCCGAGTTGACCATGCGCACCATCTCGATCGATGGGACGCGCTCGATGACGAGCTCGGCCATTTTCGTTTCCAGCTCAGTCGGTGTCCCGAACGTCCAGCCTTTCTCGGCTTGTTCTTGAATCGCCTTCGTGACGACCGGGTCACGGTGGCCGAGGATGAGTGGACCCCATGAGAGGACGTAGTCGATATATTCGTTGCCATCGATGTCGTAGACGCGTGATCCTTCACCGCGTTCAGCGAAGATTGGCGTCATGCCGACTGATTTATAGGCACGGACCGGGCTGTTCACCCCGCCCGGCATGAGCGGACGTGCTTGTTCGAACGCCGCTTCTGAGCGTGTTTGTTTGTAGGTCATGAATAGTCTCCTTCCAAATAGCGACAGACGTCTTTTGCGAAATACGTGACGATGAGGTCCGCACCGGCCCGTTTGAAGCCGACCATCGTCTCCATGACGATGCGTTGCTCATCGACCCAGTCGTTCAAAGCAGCCGCTTTGACCATGGCGTACTCTCCACTCACGTTATACGCCACGATCGGCATATCGAGCGAGTCGCGCATGTCACGGATGATGTCCATGAACGCGAGCGCCGGTTTGACGATCATGAAGTCGGCGCCTTGCTCGACGTCCGATTGTGATTCACGGAACGCTTCACGGCGGTTGGCCGGGTCCATCTGATAGCCTTTGCGGTCGCCTTCGCCAGGTGCCGATTGGGCCGCATCACGGAACGGTCCGTAGTACGCCGATGCGTACTTGACGCCGTAACTCATGATTGGGATATGGTTGAACCCGTTCTGGTCGAGCCCTTCACGGATGGCGGCGACGAAGCCGTCCATCATCGAGCTCGGCGCGATGATGTCAGCGCCTGCTTGCGCTTGCGTGATCGCCGTCTGGACGTGAAGCGGTAGCGACGCGTCGTTATCGACGTCACCATTCTTCACGATGCCGCAGTGGCCCGTCGACGTGTATTCGCATAGGCACGTGTCCGCGATGACCGTGAGCTGTGGCGCCCACTCTTTCACTTTGCGGATCGCTTCTTGGACGATGCCGTGGTCATGATACGCTTCCGTACCTTCCGGGTCTTTATGTTCCGGCACGCCGAACAAGAGCACCGATTGAATGCCGAGGTCGACGATCTCCTTGATCTCGTCCTCGAGACGGTCGAGCGAGAAGTTGAAGACGCCCGGCATCGAGCTGACTTCGCGTTTAATGTCTGTCCCTTCGATGACGAAGAGCGGGTAAATCAAATCTTCTTTCCGAACATGATTTTCACGTACGAGTGCACGCATCGACTTCGATGAACGAAGGCGACGGTGACGGTCGAACTGGTTCATGAAAAATCCTCCCCTATACACTGTATTAATGCATCCATAGTATAACACTCAGGCACTCGGACCGGTAACGTCGACACTTCCCGGACGGCGCGCTCGGTCACTTCACCGATGGCGTACCACGTCCCGTGGAAGTGTTCAAGGTACGGCGTGATCGCCTGGACGGCGGACGGACTGAGGACGAGGAGCGCGTCCACGTTCTCGAGCGCCTCGACTTCCGTCTCTGTCAGTTCACGGCCGATCGTCTCATAGACGACCCAGTCGTGGACGTTTTCGAGTTGCTTCATGTGGTCCGTGTTCGCCAAGTCGCCCCGGGCGAACAAGACGACCTCGCCTGCTGTTACGACGTCCGCGAGGTCGCGGAACAGCGCCTCGCCCGTATACGTCTTCGGCATGAGTGAGACGGTGAAGCCCTCGGCCTCGAGTGCTTGTTTCGTCTTCTCCCCGACGGCCGCGACTTTGACGTCACGCGGGACGTCACGGAGCGCCGGCACCGCCGTCTGGCTCGTCACGACGAGCCAATCGAACCGGTGAATCGGCATCTCGCGATGTGTCAGTCTCGTCTCGATGAGCGGGACGTGATGCACGGAAAGACCGCTCGCGGCGAGCCGGGCTCGTTGCGTAGCGGTCAGTCGTTTTGTCCCTGTGTACCAGACGTCACGCATTGACCGAGGCGAGAATTTCGCGCCCGCCGCGTCCAAGAAGATCGTCTGCTACCTCGTTCCCGAGTGCGACCGCGTCAGTCGACGTCTTCGTCACACGGAGCACTTCTTTCCCGTCGACCGAGGCGATGAGGCCCGTCAGTGTCACGTCGTCCCCGTCGACCGTCGCGTAACCGCCGACCGGTACGTGGCAACTGCCTTCGATCGCCTTGAGGAACGTCCGCTCCGCCGTCGCCGCTTTCGCCGTCACGTCGTCATGCAGGAGTTGCAAGACGTTCGTCACTTCAGCGTCGTCTTTCCGGCTTTCGATGGCGAGAACGCCTTGACCGACGGCCGGGACCATCATGTCAGCGTCAAGCGCTTCGAAGTCGACGCGGTCCGTCCAACCCATGCGTTCGAGCCCGGCTTTGGCGAGCAAGATGGCGTTGAAGTTTTCCGTCTCGAGTTTTTTGAGGCGCGTGTCGATGTTTCCGCGGATCCATTGAATCTCGAAGTCAGGACGGGCGGCGAGCATCTGCGCACCGCGACGAAGTGAACTCGTCCCGATGACAGCACCTTCCGGGAGCGTCTCGAGCGTATATCCGTTCTCGCAGATGAGCACGTCTCGGGCGTCAACGCGTTTCGGCATGCAGCTGATAAAGAGCTCTTCAGGCAACTCGGCCGGCACGTCTTTCATGCTATGGACGGCGAAATCGATTTCCCCGGCAATCATTTGTTGCTGAATCTCTTTGACGAACAACCCTTTGCCGCCGACTTTCGATAACTGGACATCGACGATTTGGTCACCTTTCGTCACGATTTCCTTGATCTCGAACTCGTTTTGAGCCCCGGCTTTCTTCAATTGCTCGATGACCCATTTCGTCTGTGTCATCGCAAGTTGTGAACGGCGTGAGCCGACGATAATTTTACGCATAGTCCATATCCCCTTCATAGAAAAAGGCGACGAGATCCGCCGCCTTTTTTGATTTTGTATTAGCGCATCAAAGCGCGGAGTGGTGCTTTCGCTGACATCGCTTCTGTCTCTTCCATTTCCGGCTCGACGTAAGGGACGTCGACATCAAGGCCGAACGTCTCGACGAACTGGTTGATGCGTGTGTTCGCATCCGGTTGCGCCGCGGCGTCTTTGATGTAGTCGATCGGTTCACGAAGCATCTGGTTGATGATCGACTTCATATGTTTGCCGATGACTTTTTTATCCCGGTCCGATAGATGGTCAAGCTTACGCTCGAGGCTTTCCATCGTCTCTTCTTGAACAGTGAGGGCGCGGGCGCGCAACTCGTTCATGATCGGGACGACACCGAGTGTGACGAGCCACGTTTGGAACTCTTGAATCGCTTCGTCGATTTTGATTTCAATCTTTTCCGCTTCGACGAGACGGGCCGCCAAGTTTTTGTTGACGATCCCGTTCAAATCATCCACATCGAACAAATGGACGCCCGGAAGCGCCCGGACCGCTGGATCGATATCTCGCGGCACGGCAATGTCGATTAACAAAAGTGGACGTTCTCGGCGAAGCAGTTGTGCGGCGGCGACATCGTCATAGGCGATGACCGCTTCTTTGGCGCCGGTCGAACTGATCAAAATATCGGCGTCGAGCAACCCACAGGCGATCTCACGGATCGAGTGGGCACGGCCTTGGAACTTGTCGGCGACCGCTTTTGCTTTGCTCTCGGTCCGGTTAAAGACGGCAATCTGTTTCGCACCGGCCTCGAACAAGTTGAGCGTCGTCAACTCGCCCGTCTCACCGGCACCGACGACGACGACTTGTTTGTCATCGAGACGGTTGTACATCCCTTGAGCGAGCGTGACCGCTGCCGAGCTGACCGATACCGACATTTCCCCAATTTGTGTGTCGGTATGGGCGCGTTTGGCGAGCGTCACGGCCTCTTTGAACAGTTTATTGAACACCGTTCCCGTCGTCCCGTTCTCTTGGGCGCGGAAGAAGCTTGATTTCACTTGTCCTAAAATTTGTGTTTCCCCAATGATCATCGAATCGAGTCCTGACGTGACACGGAACAAGTGGCGAATTGCCTCTTCTCCTTCACGAATCGATAAATAAGGGGTGAATTGGTCCATCTCTAAATCAAACCAGTTCGCTAAAAAGCGTTTTGTATAATAACGTCCGGTGTGGAGCTGGTCTGTGACGACGTATAGCTCCGTCCGGTTACAAGTCGACAAAATAACCGATTCAAATATGCTCTTCTCTTCGCGAAGTGCAATCATCGCGTCCACGATTTCTTGCTCCCCAAACGAGAACTGCTCCCGAATCGCGACAGGGGCTGTCTTGTTATTTAGTCCAACGACGACAATATGCATGTACCTCTTCCCCTCATCCAAAATCCACCGACGGTTGTCTCTTCTTTTTCACATCTCTACCGTACATTATAACAATTTTTATTTAGGAACTATAATCTTCTGTTCGATTTTTGTGAAATAATTTAAGAACTTTTTGTGACAGAAAAAAGTAGAAACGGACATGGAGACCATTTCTACTTGTTTGATCATTTCAGAGACGACGGATCGGTGATGATTTGGCTCTCTGGTTTCTCATCTTCCTCTTCCGCTTCGAGGTAATGTTTTCGCTCCCTCAGCTTGTAAATCCGGACGATGTTTTGAACGACGACTTTAGCCACCGCATAGAATGGAACCGCGATGAGCATCCCGATAATCCCGGCCAAGTTTCCGGCAACGAGCAAGACGATGATAATCGTCAGCGGATGCACCTTGAGCGACTTGCCTTGGATGAGCGGCGAGATGACGTTCGATTCGATTTGTTGAACGATGATGATGACGACGATGACCCAGAGCACTTTGATCGGATCTTGGATGAAGGCGACGACGACAGCCGGTGCCGCACCGAGGAACGGTCCGACGTACGGGATGATGTTCGTCACCATCATGAAGAGCGCGAGCAAGATGGCATAGTCGAGTCCAATGATCCATAGCCCGATGAGCGACGTGATCCCGACGAAGAACGCCACGATCAACTGGGCATGGACGTAGTTTTTAACCGTCGTATGCATGTCATGCAAGATGTTGCGCGTCTCCTTCTCATAACTCGACGGCAACAGCTTGACGATCGAATCCGGAAGTCGTTTCCCGTCCAAGAGCATATACAAAAGCATGAACGGAATGACGACGATCGTGATGACGGCCGATGTGATAAAGCCGACAAATTGGCCGAGCGATGAGGCGATGTTCCCGAAGATGTCACCGAGGTACGTCGTGACGTTGTTCGTGAAATCGGTGAACATATCATCGTTCTCGGCGATGAAGCGTGACAAGAACTCGTTTTGCATGAGCGAGTCACGGACAGCAAACGCCTGCTCCTGCAACTCTTTGGCGATACTCGGCATCGCGTTGACGAGCGACGTGATCTGCTCGCCGAGCACCGGCCCGAGGATGCTGAATACGAGCGTAAAGATCAGCACGAGTCCTCCGAGGGTGATACCGACGGCGAGCGGCCGTTTGCCGTTCAACCGTTTTTCTAAGAAGTCGACGATCCCGACTAAGAAATAATAGAAAAGTCCAGCAATGATGAGCGGTACCGTGACGAGCGCCAAAATGACTTGGACTGGTTGGAATACGAAAGAGATTTCCGTCCCGACCCAGATGACCAAGAAAATCGTTAGCGTCCAAAATAAGAAGCGGTACCATTTGTTTTGAAACATGATTTGCATCTTTCCACCTCGTTCTAGATTCTCTTGTCTTATGTAATTAGGACAATTATACGATACTTACCCGCTCGCGTAACCCTGAAAACAAAAAAGACGAGGGGGTTCCCTCGTCTTCGCTCAATCTTCGTCTTGCGTCAACAAATCGTAAATCGCTTTCCACGCCTCGTCTTTCCCTTCGGCTGTCTCAGCCGAGAAGGCGACGAACCGGTCCGTCGATTCGAACTGTAGCTTCCGTTTGACGGCCGCCTCATGTTTTTGACGTTGCGCTTTCTTGATCTTATCGAGCTTCGTCGCCACGACGATGACCGGAATCTCGTAATGCTTCAAGAAGTTGTACATCGTCACGTCGTCACTTGACGGCTCATGACGGATATCGACCAACAGGACGACGCCGCGAAGCGCACTCTGTGACGTCAAATATTGCTCCATCATGACGCCCCACTTCTCGCGCTCCGTCTTCGAGACTTTCGCGTAGCCGTAACCTGGAACGTCGACGAACATGATCTCATCGTTGATGTTGAAGAAGTTCAGCGTCTGCGTCTTCCCTGGCTTCGAAGACGTGCGCGCGAGCGCTTTCCGCTGACAAATCTTGTTGATGAACGACGATTTCCCGACGTTCGAACGTCCAGCGAGTGCGACTTCCGGCAACTCGTGAATCGGATAATGGTCCGGTGCGACGGCACTCGTGACAAATTCTGCTTTAGTGATTTTCATTATTTAATTTCCTCCAAATGCTACTTCTAATACTTGATCGAGCGTCGTGACCGGGACGAACGTCAATTTCTCACGGACGGTGTCTTGAATGTCATCGATGTCCCGCTCGTTGTCTTTCGGGATGACGATAGTCGTCAAACCGGCCCGGTGTGCGGCGAGCGCTTTCTCTTTCAACCCGCCGATCGGCAGGACGCGGCCCCGGAGCGTGATCTCTCCAGTCATGCCGATATCACGGCGGACTTTCTTCCCGGTCAACGCCGAGATGAGCGCCGTCGCGATAGTGATGCCGGCCGATGGACCGTCTTTTGGAACGGCACCTTCCGGGACGTGGATATGCACGTCTTGGCGCTCGTAGAACGTCGGGTCAATCCCGAACCGTTCCGCGTTCGAACGGACGTAGCTATACGCCGTCTGCGCCGACTCTTGCATGACGTCACCGAGTTTCCCCGTCAACTGGAGCTTGCCCTTACCAGGTGCGAGCGCCACTTCGATCGTGAGCGTGTCGCCCCCGAACGCCGTGTAGGCGAGTCCAGTGACGGCTCCGATCGAGTCTTCCGTCTCGCCTTTGCCATAGCGGTACTTCGGTTTCCCGAGGTAGTCACCGAGGCTCTTCAACGAGACGGTGACGCGTTTTTTCTCGCCGATCGCGATTTGCTTCGCCGCTTTCCGGCAAAGCGACCCGATGACGCGTTCTAAGTTACGGACGCCGGCCTCACGCGTGTAACGGCGGACGACCTCGTAAAGCGCGTCTTCTTTGATCGTGAGCTGGCTCTTTTTCAAGCCGTGCTCTTTATATTGTTTCGGCACCAAGTGACGTTTGGCGATCTCGACTTTCTCGAGTTCCGTGTAGCCGCCGATTTGGATGAGTTCCATCCGGTCGAGCAGCGGAGCCGGGATTTGCGAGACGTCGTTCGCCGTCGCGATGAAGAGCACGTTCGATAAGTCGAACGGTTCTTCAATATAGTGGTCGGAGAACGAGACGTTTTGTTCCGGGTCGAGCACTTCGAGCATGGCCGACGCCGGGTCGCCCCGGAAATCTGACGCCATCTTGTCGATCTCGTCGAGCAAGAAGACCGGGTTTTTGCTTTCGGCCTGCTTCAATCCGCGGATGATGCGGCCTGGCATCGCCCCGATGTACGTGCGACGGTGTCCTCGAATCTCAGCTTCATCGCGCACCCCGCCGAGCGAGACGCGGACAAAGTGACGTTCAAGCGCCGACGCAATCGACCGGGCGAGCGACGTCTTCCCGACCCCTGGAGGTCCGGCGAGACAAAGGATCGGTCCACGGAGCGAGTTCGTCAATTGGCGGACGGCCAAATACTCGAGGATTCGATCTTTCACCGACTCGAGGCCGTAGTGGTCGTCGTCTAGGACGTCGGCCGCATGTTTGACGTCAAGTTTATCTTCCGTCTCGATGCCCCACGGGAGCGAAGCGATCCAGTCGAGATAGTTGCGGATGACCGCGTATTCCGGTGACGTCGCCGGGACGACGTTCAACCGCTCGGCTTCGCGCATGACGTTCTTCCGTGTCGTCTCAGGCAAATCGAGCGCCTCGAGTTTCTCACGGAGACGGTTCGGTTCAGACTCTTGCGACTGGTCGCCGAGCTCTTGCTGAATCGTTTTCATCTGTTCGCGCAAATAATACTCTTTCTGCGCCTGCTCAATCGTCTTTTTCGTCCGTTCGCGCAATTCTTGCTCGAGCTCGATGATCTCGACTTCATGCGTCATGATTTCGAGCAGCTCTAAGCCGCGTTTGACTGCGTCGGCTTCTTCGAGCATCGCTTGGCGAATGTCGACGTCGACATCAAGTTTAGAAGAGATATAATCGGTTAACGACTCGAGTCGCTCATACATCTCAAAGCGGCGCCGTTCGTCCGGAGACAACCCTTTGATCGTCCCGACGAGTTTGCCAAACTGTTCTTTCAATAGGCGTACGAGTGCCGTCCGTTCGACTTCTTCCCCTTCGACGAGGTCAAGCGTCTCGACGTCGGCGAACCAGCCTTCTTTCGTCTCTTCAATCGAGTTGATTTTGACGCGCTCTTTCCCGACAAGACGAACACGAACCGTCTCGTTCGACAGCTCGCTCATCTTGGCGATATGAACGCGTGTCCCAATCGCATATAAGTCTTCCGGTTCAGGTGATTCTTTGCCTGTCTCTTTTTGTGTCACGACAATCAAATCTGTCTCGTGTTCCTTTGCGGCAAGGAGTGCCCGCAGAGAGAGCGGACGCCCTACGTCGATCGTCACGCCGATGAGCGGATACACGACGACTCCACGCAAAGGAAGGATAGGTAACTGTTCCATTACAACGCCTCCTGTGCAAAAAGGCCCAAAACTCGGATGTGCCGAGTGTTTGAGCCTTTTTCGTTAAAAATTATGCTGTCTCTTTATTGTCGCCTGTCTGTTCGACAGTACCATCGCGAAGCACGTATTTCGGACCGGCAAGACCCGTAATCGTTTCATCCGTGATGATGACTTTCTCGATATCGTCACGCGATGGGACAGTGAACATCACATCGAGCATCATTTCTTCGATAATCGAGCGGAGACCGCGTGCGCCTGTCTTACGTTTGATCGCAAGCTTGGCGATTTCAACCAACGCCTCGTCTGTGAACGTGAGTTCGACATCGTCGAGTTCGAGCATTTTCTCGTACTGACGAACGAGGGCGTTCTTCGGCTTCGTCAAGATCTCGACGAGTGCTTCCTCGTCAAGCGTCGTGAGCGTCGCCATGACCGGTAGACGACCAATGAACTCCGGAATCAATCCGAATTTCTGAAGGTCTTCCGGAAGCGCGCGGGCGAGCAAGTCTTCTTGCGTCATCTCGCGGTTTTCTTGGTCGTTCCCAAATCCGATAACTTTTTTCCCGATACGGCGTTTGACGACCGCTTCGATGCCAGCGAACGCGCCGCCGACGATGAACAAGATGTTCGTCGTATCGATTTGGATGAACTCTTGATGCGGATGCTTCCGTCCACCTTGCGGCGGTACGCTTGCGACCGTACCTTCCAAGATTTTGAGAAGTGCTTGTTGGACACCTTCACCAGATACGTCACGCGTGATCGATGGGTTTTCCGACTTACGGGCAATCTTATCGATCTCATCGATATAGATGATCCCTTTTTCAGCCTTCTCGACATCGTAGTCCGCCGATTGGATCAGCTTGAGCAAGATGTTCTCGACGTCTTCCCCGACGTAACCGGCTTCCGTCAAGCTCGTCGCATCCGCAATTGCGAATGGGACGTTCAAGACGCGGGCCATCGTTTGAGCGAGAAGCGTCTTACCGCTACCAGTTGGTCCAATCATGACGATGTTCGATTTCGAAAGTTCGACATCATCAGAACGGCCACCGGCGTTGATGCGTTTATAGTGATTGTAGACGGCTACCGAAAGCGCACGTTTCGCCCGGTCTTGACCAATGACATACTCGTCTAAGATGTTACGAATCTCTTGTGGTTTTGGAATGTCTTTGAATTCTACTTCTTCTTCGACACCGAGCTCTTCCTCAACGATTTCATTGCAAAGCTCGATACATTCGTCACAAATGTATACGCCAGGACCGGCGACTAGTTTACGGACTTGTTCTTGCGATTTCCCGCAAAACGAGCATTTAAGTTGTCCCTTTTCCTCGTTAAATTTGAACATTCGGTACACCCCTTCTGAATGAAAATGGATGTAAGTGCGATAAATCGCCTATTTGTATTTTCAGGTGCAAAGCACTCTCGAAAAAACATTTACATCTCTGCGTTGCAATAATTGTAGCATGAACAAATCACTTCATCAAAGATAAACACATGCAAAGTGTCGTGACGAAAAAAAGGACGACTGCTGAGCAGCCGTCCTTCTGTCATCCGATTACTTCGCTTTCCCGTTTTCAACGAGAACGTCGATCGCTTTACGGAATTTGAGGTCACCTTTAAGTGTCTCGATTCCGCCTTGTGGCGCGAGCATTGTACGGAGTTGATCCGGTGCAATGTTGTAAAGTTTAGACATTTCTTCGAGTTCTTTCTCAGCATCTTCGTCAGACACTTCGATCGCTTCTTTCTCAGCGATTGCTTTCAAGACGAGACGAGCTTTAACGCGCTCTTCAGCTTGCTCTTTCATCTCTTCGCGCATCGCTTCTTCAGAAGTACCAGTGAGTTCGAAGTACATGTTGAGGTCGATTCCTTGTGAAGAAACACGTGTGCCGAACTCTTGAACCATGCGGTCTACTTCTTGGTCAACGAGTACTGCAGGTACGTCGATTGTTGCGTTAGCTGTTGCTTGCTCGACGAGTTGGTCGCGCATTGTGCCTTCCGCTTCTTGTTTCTTCGCAGTTTCTAAGCGCTCACGGATTTTCGCTTTCAACTCGTCGAGTGATGAAACTGACTCGTCGATGTCTTTTGCGAACTCGTCGTCGAGCTCAGGAACTTGCTTCGCTTTGACTTCGTGAAGTTTGACTTTGAATGTCGCTGGTTTACCCGCCAAGTTGTCAGCGTGGTACTCTTCAGGGAATGTTACTTCAACGTCTTTTTCTTCGCCAGCCGTCATGCCGACCATTTGCTCTTCGAATCCAGGGATGAATTGGCCTGAACCGATTTCGAGTGTGTAGTTTTCAGCCGTGCCGCCTTCGAATTGCTCTCCGTCAGCGAAACCTGCGAAATCAAAGACAGCTGTATCGCCGTTTTCGATTGCGCCTTCTTTGACAGCAAGCTCTGCGCCTTGCTGTTGAAGCGCGTCAAGTTCAGCTGTAACTTCTTCGTCAGTGACTGTTGTTTCAACAGCTTCGTACTCGAGACCTTTGTATTCGCCAAGCTCAGCTTCTGGCTCAACAACGAACGTTACTTTGAACGTTACAGGTTGGCCTTTTTCGAGCGTGCCGTCTACATCGATGTTTTCGAGAGCGATTGGTTCGAAACCAGCTTCTTCGACCGCACCTTGAACTGTGTCACGGTAGAGGATATCGAGCGCATCTTGATAGAGTGCTTCTTCTCCGTACATTTTGTTGAACATTGGGCGTGGCAATTTCCCTTTACGGAAGCCAGGCACGTTCAAAGTTTTGACGACATCTTTGAATGCGGCGTCAACTGCTTTATCAAAAGCTTCTGCAGGTGCTTCGTACGTGAGTACGCCTTGGCTACCTGATGTTTTTTCCCATTTTGCTGTCATGCTAAGTCCCTCCAACAATTCGTTTATACGTACAAAAATGTACAACAATCCGTATTATAGCATAAATCCGACGACTGCACACAAGGATTTAGTCTAGAAACGCCTCGGTGAAACGCATGTCCGCCTCAAGAATTTCGGCGGCGAGGCCGTCCGTTTCCTCATGTTGCAGGATGGCCGTTTTCGCTTGAGCAATCGCCGTCTCCACGGCAGACGCTTCCTCAGGCGTGAACGGGTAGTGCGTATACATGTAGTTCATGAGCAGCTGCGTCGCGATCTCGTCACCATATACCGCTCGCTGCAACCCGTTGACCATTGTCTCCCACGCTTCCGTGTGGATTTTCGCTTCGTCATGCGTCAATCGGTGCCGCGTCCCGAGGTCGGTCCATTCGATGACCGGCAGCTCGTCGAACGCCTTTTGGAGCACGATCAACTTCATCAACTTCGGTCGTTCCGCGACGAGGAGCTCTTTCAAGACGTTGTCGAGGACGTCATCGATATTGAAATGAACGTGTTCGAGCGTCTCGATTTGTTCGCCGATCCCGCCCCGGTTAAGGATTCGCTTCACTTTGGCGATCGCGGCCGGGAACTCGGTCAACTTCAACACTTGGAGCACTTGATGTGCTTGCGTGTTGACATGATCGGTCTTTTCTTGCCACTCGAGATACAGGTTGATCCAATGGGCCGCCTCGAACGGTTGGTCACGCATGATGTAATACTGGGCGATTTGAAGCCCGCCGGCTGCAGGTTCTTCTGCCACCGTCATCTGTGTCGTGACGAGCTCTTCGAGTTTCTCGAGCGTCTCCGGTTCTTCCGGTCGTTCCATCAGACATTGGAATATTTCCATGAAAATAAATGGATCGCCGGGCACTGCCTCGTACCAATCCCACAGAATCGGTTCGACCCGTTGCCGTTCCCCGGCCGCGTCTGCCTCTTGAATCATCTTCTGAAGCCGCGACCAGTTCCCTGGAAACGGGTACGCTTGCTCTTTTGCCATCTCCCCACACCCTTTCCATTCATCTCCATCTTCCTTTAGGAATCGATTCGTTGTCAATCAATACCCCGAAAAACGAAAAAAGAGACAACCTCCGTGGAGGCTATCTCTATTTTAAATGGAAGTGTCCCAAGAGGGATTCGAACCCCCGACCGACGCCTTAGCTTACCACCATGGCTTTCGCCACCAACGTGTGTTGTTTGTAGTCTGGACTATATCTTCACCATTTCAGGTGCGACACGTGTAGTCTCTACGGAACCTCACGAGCAAACTGCTCCTTCAATGGCTCTACCTCTAAAGGATGACCTTTAGTCCTTCGAACCACCTTGTCCCCGAAAGGAAATAAGTTTCCTCGGTATTACCATCAGCATCATCTGTTAAGGCTTCACCGATATAGTGTCGTCCACTCTATAGGTTTCTGTTTCCCTATAAAGGCTCCTATTTGTCTTGAAGGGCGTTGCTCTATCCAGCTGAGCTATTGGGACATTGACAAGAAAACTATAATAGAAAAATGGTTTGCTGTCAATTCCTTCTTTTCATTCCGTCACAGCTTTCCGCTCACATCGAGATCTTCGACGGCAGAACCGTCCTCTGACCGATAAAAGCGGACCGTTGCCTGTCCGTTCTCGAGATCCATCAGTACATACGTCTTGTCACTCCGTCCGCGCGGCATGCGAATCGAACCCGGGTTCACGTAAAGCACCCCGTCCTCAATCACAGCTCCGGCGACGTGCGAGTGGCCGAACAAGACAACGTTCGCCCCGACCTCTTCAGCCCGGTAACGTAACCGGTTCAAGTCGTACTTCACGTCGTGGTGATGGCCGTGGACGATGAGAATCGTCCCTTCAGCCGTCTCCTCGATTCGCTCGAGCGGAAGGTCGCCGCCGAAGTCGCAATTACCGCGCACCGTACGATACGGGAGCAGATGTTCATCGACGAGCGCGAGCTGGGAATCCCCACAATGGAACGCGTCATCGATTTCTTGTTCGTGCCGGTTGAAGATGATCGATAGTTCTTCTGTCAATCCGTGACTGTCACTGACTACGAGAAAACGCATACAGGTCACCCCTCCATAAACGGAATAATTTCTGCCTCTAACTTTCGTAGTGCTTGGCCGCGGTGACTGACCGCCGCCTTTTCGTCGCGTTCAAGTTCTGCTGCCGTCTTGTGAAGTGACGGAACGATGAAGAGCGGGTCGTAACCGAAACCGTTCTCGCCGTGAGGCGCGTAGCCGATCGTCCCTTCGATCGTGCCGCGTACCGTCAATGTCTCCCCTGTTGGTTTGGCGAGACAGAGGGCACAGATGAAACGAGCCGTTCGGTCGGTCGCTCCGTTCAACTTCTCGAGAAGAAGCGCGTTGTTCGCTTCATCCGACTTCTCCGGTCCGGCGAAACGGGCCGAATGGACACCGGGTGCCCCGTCGAGCGCATCGACTTCGAGTCCAGAGTCATCCGCTAGGACGGCGTGGCCGAAATAGCGGGCCGCCTCTGTCGCCTTCAACTCGGCGTTCACTTCAAACGTCGTCCCAGTCTCGTCCGTCTCTGGTGCGTCCGGATAATCTAGAAGTGATTCGACTTCGAATCCGAGCGGCGTGAGCATCCCTTCGATCTCTGCGACTTTTCCTTTATTGCGTGTTGCGACAATCAGTTTCATGTTGTTTCCTCCAATTGTTCCCCGACATACCACCACGAGGCACCGAGCGCGTCTTCGGCCGCTTTGAACAGCGTCTCGATTCCGCTTTGGGCCATGTGGAGCATCTCGTTCATCTCGAGCAACGTGAACGTCGCTTCTTCCCCTGTCCCTTGCACTTCGACGAAACGTCCGCTCGCCGTCATGACGACGTTCATGTCGACCTCGGCCGCGGCATCTTCTTCGTAGTTCAAGTCGAGGAGCAATTCGTCGGTCCGTCCGACCGAGATGGCAGCGACGCCTTCTTTGATCGGCGTGTCGTCGAGCTTGCCTTGACGGATGAGCGCGTCGACCGCGAGGACGAGCGCGCAGAAGCCGCCTGTGATCGAGGCCGTGCGGGTGCCCCCGTCGGCTTGGATGACGTCACAGTCAATCCAAATCGTCCGTTCACCGAGCCGTTCCAAATCGACGACCGAACGGAGCGACCGCGAAATCAACCGTTGAATCTCCATCGTCCGGCCCGACTGTTTGCCGCGGACCGATTCGCGGACCGTGCGGTTACCGGTCGCACGCGGAAGCATGGCATACTCGGCGTTGATCCAGCCTTGCTTCTTGCCGCGCAAGAAGTTCGGGACACGCTCTTCGACGGTGGCCGTGCAGATGACTTTCGTGTCCCCGATCGAGATGAGGACCGACCCTTCCGCATGTTTATTCACATGGGGAACGATCTCGACGGGCCGGAGCTCGTCATGTTGTCTTTCGTTACGCATCGACACCGGACACCTCTACTTTCTCCGCTCTCACGGGTTGACCGAGCCATTCTGTCGCCAAACGGTCAAAGATGACGACATCCCCGGTCGCATAAAACTGGTGCACCGGGACCGAATCCAAATCGTTCTCGAGCTCTTTAAAGTCAAGGATGGCCGCTACTTCGAGCGCCGTCTCGTCACCAGACGAGATCAAATGGACGTCAGGTCCGACGACGTCTTGAATGACCGGCGCGAGCAGCGGATAGTGCGTGCAGCCGAGGATGAGCGTGTCCATCTCGGAAGACTGAAGCGGACGAATCGTCTCAGCGACGATGTTGCGGACGCGGTCCCCATCGAGTTCGCCGGCTTCGACGAGCGGGACGAACGGCGGACAGGCGAGCGAATACACATCGATCTCGCCGGCCACGTGCCGGAGCGCCGTCTCGTACGAGTTGCTCTCAATCGTCATCTTCGTTCCGATGACGCCGATATGTTTATTGCGCGTGCCTTTGACGGCCGCCCGTGCCCCCGGGTCGATGACACCGATGACCGGGATATTGAGGCGTTTGCGCGCTTCTTTCAAGACGACCGCGGTCGCCGTGTTGCAGGCGATGACAATCATCTTCACGTTCTTACTTAACAGGAACTCGATCAGTTCCCACGTATAGGCTTCAATCTCATCGTGCGGGCGCGGGCCATACGGGCACCGTTCCGTGTCGCCGATATAAATTATTTCTTCTTTCGGTAGTTGGCGCATCAGTTCTTTGACCACAGTCAAGCCGCCAACTCCTGAATCGAGTACTCCAATTGCTCGTTTCATGATCATCACTTCCATTCCCATCTATCTTACCAAAAAAGCCGATTCTGAAAAAGAAACGGTCTCGTGACAAACAAAAAAGACGAGGTAGCCGATTGGCCGCCTCGTCCGTCGCTCAATTACTGAGCAAGACCTTCGCTTGTGAGCATGTCAGAAAGCGTGTTAACCGCTTCTTCTGCATCGTCACCAGCTGCAGTGATTTTGATTGTAGAATCTTTTGCGATTCCGAGTGAAAGTACACCCATGATCGACTTGAGGTTTACTGTCTTACCGTTGTACTCAAGGTTGATATCTGATTGGAATTTAGAAGCTGTGTTTACCAACTGTGTAGCTGGACGAGCGTGAATTCCTGAATCTGCAACGACTGTGAACGTTTTTTCCATGACGTGAGGTCTCCCTTCAAATTTCAATTCTACAGGCGAACCCGCAGAATAATTGTTTGTGAACTCATTATCAAATGATAGCGGATTCGCAAAAATTCTGCAAGCGATTTTTATATTCTGGAGTCCATTCGATCGGACGACCGGATTTCGACAAGTGCACGAGGCTCGTACGCCCCGCGAACATGAGCTGGTCTCCATCATATGCCCCGTAATGAATATCACATGAAGTGTTTCCGACCGTCAAGACATTGGCATACACCATGATCGATTGCCGCGGCATCACTTGGCGAACGTAGTCGCACTGGGCATCTGCCACGACGACAAATCCATCTTTTAACGAAAAACCTGTCGCTTCAAGCAACTCGATCCGCGCGTCCTCGAAATAGATGAACGGAATGGTGTTGTTCATGTGACCGTACGGGTCGCACTCCGAGAATCGGACTTTGACGTCTAGCGCGACCCCTGCTCTGACACGTGTTTCCCAATTGGCTTCCCGGAAGTACTTCGTCATCCGTAGCCCTTACGCCTCGACCGCAGAACCGGTGCGGCCTTTGTCGCTACCGAAGAACGATTTGAACGAGTGAAGCGTCGTCTGACGGTTCATCGCGGCGATTGATGTCGTGAGTGGAATACCTTTCGGACAAACTTCGACACAGTTTTGTGCGTTTCCACACTGTGCGAGGCCGCCGTCTTCCATGAGCGCTTCCAAACGGTCTTCCGCGTGGAAGGCGCCAGTCGGATGCGAGTTGAAGAGACGGACTTGCGAGATCGCGGCCGGTCCGATGAAGCTCGATTTGTCATTGACGTTCGGGCACGCCTCGAGGCAGACACCGCACGTCATACATTTCGATAGTTCATACGCCCATTGACGTTTGTTCTCTGGCATCCGCGGTCCTGGTCCGAGGTCGTACGTTCCATCGATTGGGACCCATGCCTTCACTTTTTTCAACGCGTCGAACATGCGCTGACGGTCGACTTGAAGGTCACGGATGACCGGGAACGTCTTCATCGGAGCAAGACGGATCGGCTGTTCGAGCTTGTCGACGAGCGCCGTACACGATTGGCGCGGCTTGCCGTTGATGATCATCGAGCAGGCACCGCACACTTCCTCGAGACAGTTCATATCCCAGTTGATTGGTGTCGTCTTGTCCCCGTTCGCATTGACCGGGTTTCGGCGGATTTCCATCAACGCCGAGATGACGTTCATGTTCGGGCGGTACGGGACGGTGAACTCTTCCGTATAAGCGGCTTGATCCGGTCCGTCCTGTCGTTCAATGATAAAACGAATATCTTTTTGTTCAGATTGCATCGGCGTCGTCATTTCGTCTTCGCCCCTTTCTTCGAGTAATCCCGTTTGCGTGGCGGGATTAACGAAACGTCGATCTCTTCATACGAGATATCGACTTCCCCTGCGTTGTAACGTGCCATCGTCGTCTTCATGAACTTGTCGTCATCACGTTCCGGGAAGTCCGGTTTGTAATGAGCACCACGGCTCTCGTCGCGTTTCAACGCGCCAAGCGTGATGACGCGCGCGAGGTCGAGCATGTGGTCGAGTTGTCGAATGAACGATGCCCCTTGGTTGCTCCAGCGAGCCGTGTCGGTCGCGGAGATGTTGTTATAGCGTTCACGAAGCTCACGGAGTTTGAGGTCCGTCGCCTCGAGCTTGTCGTTGTAACGAACGACCGTGACGTTGTCGGTCATGAGTTCGCCGAGCTCACGGTGAATTTGATACGCGTTTTCCGTACCGTCCATCGCGAGGATATCGTTGAACCGCTCGATTTCTTCACGTTCGTTGAAGTTGAAGAGCGCTTCTGCCACGCTTTCTGTCGCCTGGTCGAGACCGCGCATGTAGTGAACGGCCGCCGGACCGGCTTCCATCCCGCCGTATACGGCAGACAAGAGCGAGTTGGCCCCGAGACGGTTCGCACCGTGCATCGAGTAATCGCACTCACCGGCTGCGAACAGGCCTGGGATGTTTGTCATCTGATCGTAGTCGACCCATAGTCCGCCCATCGAATAGTGAACGGCCGGGAAGATCTTCATCGGGACTTTTCGTGGATCGTCGCCGACGAACTTCTCGTAAATCTCAAGGATCCCGCCGAGCTTGATGTCGAGCTCTTTTGAGTCTTTATGCGACAAATCGAGGTACACCATGTTCTCGCCGTTGACGCCGAGCTTCTGGTTGACACAGACGTCGAAGATCTCACGCGTCGCGATATCACGCGGCACGAGGTTTCCGTAGGCCGGATACTTCTCTTCAAGGAAGTACCATGGCTTGCCGTCTTTATACGTCCAGACACGTCCGCCTTCACCGCGCGCCGATTCACTCATGAGACGAAGTTTGTCGTCCCCTGGAATCGCCGTCGGGTGGATTTGGATGAACTCACCGTTCGCGTAGACCGCCCCTTGACGATAGACCGCTCCAGCCGCTTGGCCGGTGTTGATGACCGAGTTCGTCGATTTGCCGAAGATGACACCTGGCCCGCCTGTCGCGAGGATGACCGCATCCGATGGGAACGCTTTAATTTCCATCGAGCGCAAATCCTGACAGACCGCACCACGGCACACACCTGCTTCATCGATGATGGCTCGGAGGAACTCCCAGCCTTCATACTTCTCGACGAGCCCTTGCGCCTCGTAGCGACGAACCTGCTCGTCTAGTGCGTACAGGAGCTGTTGCCCTGTCGTCGCACCGGCGTAAGCCGTACGGTGATGGAGCGTGCCGCCGAAACGACGGAAGTCGAGAAGACCTTCTGGCGTCCGGTTGAACATGACGCCCATGCGGTCGAACATGTGGATGATCTTCGGTGCCGCTTCCGCCATCTTTTGGACCGGCGGTTGGTTGGCGAGGAAGTCGCCCCCATAGACCGTGTCATCAAAGTGTTGCCAAGGAGAATCCCCTTCCCCTTTCGTGTTGACGGCACCGTTGATGCCGCCTTGTGCACAAACTGAATGTGAACGCTTGACCGGTACAAGCGAGAATAGTTTTACCGGAACACCCATCTCAGCCGACTTGATTGTCGCCATGAGTCCAGCCAGACCGCCACCGATGACGATCAAACTTTGATTTGCCATGAACTTTTCCCCCTAATTACAAGATGCCCGCGAACGTCAAGATAGAACGGATGCCGACAAAAGATAGTGCCAAGAAGACGACGCCTGAGACATAGCTCATGAAGCGCTGTGAACGAGGCGACTGTGTGATCCCCCACGTGATGGCAAACGACCAGAGACCGTTCGCGAAGTGGAACGTAGCCGAGAGGATCCCGACTATGTAGAAGATGAGCATGAGCGGATTGTCGACGATGTTTTGCATCATCTCCGCATTCACTTCAACGCCACGCAACTTCGCCAAGCGCGTTTCCCAAACGTGCCATGCGATGAAGATGACGAGGAAGACGCCCGTGAAGCGTTGGAGCATGTACATCCAGTTACGGGCGTATGAGTAACGGTTCGTGTTAATCGAACCGAGGAACGCGTAATACACGCCATACACTCCGTGGAAGATCATCGGCAAAGCGATGATGGTGACTTCAAGGAAATACAAGTACGGTAAGCTCTCCATAAATTTTGCTGCCTTGTTGAACGACTCCACCCCATCGACGATATAGTAGTTGACCGACAAGTGAACGATCAAAAACAAGCCGATTGGGATGACCCCAAGTAGCGAATGGACTTTACGACTGAAATAGTCACGACGCGCTGCCATTCTAGTTCCCCCTTTTCACGAGCCCTTGGCTCGTTTTGTAAATAAAAGCGTTTTCAAATGTAAATATAGCTTTCTGTCTCCTATTCTACTCTTGTGAAATTTGTATGACAAGACAACCCGACCGATTTGTGCCACATTCTTTTGCAAAATACCCGGTGACCAAAAGGGGAATCGTCGTTATAATGGTATAGAGAGAATGGAGTGATGGAAGAAGATGGAAACGATGAGCCAACCCACTTTCGCGATCGAACTGCTTCGCGATTATGTGTTGACGGATTTGCTCGGGGACGATTACGCCCAAGTCATCTATTGGTCGGGCAAACGGGTCGCACGCAAGTTCCCGGTCATGACGAATGACGAACTGAGCGCCTTCTTTATGGAGGCTGGCTGGGGGCAATTGACGCTCTTGAAAGAAAAAGGAAGTAAGTTCTTGTTCGAATTACTTCCCCCGCCTGCGACCCAAGAAAAGGCAACCGGCTACTTCCAGCTTGAGGCTGGCTTTTTAGCCGAACAAATTGCCGGTCGTTTCCAATGCGTCGCCGAGGGCTACGCCGATGTGGCGCGCCAGGCCGTCCAAATCACCGTCCAACTAGACCGAAAAGATACGTATGAATGACGAAGAGCCGATGCGACTGACCGCATCGGCTCTTGTTTTGTCTTCATTCGTCCGTCTCCTCATGAACGTATTGCAAAACGGTCTCGGCCAACTTCTCGGGCAGGCCTGCTTCCTTCAACTGTTCGAGCGAGGCGAGGCGGATTTGTTTCATCGAGCCGAAATGACGGATCAACTGCTGACGTCGCTTCGGCCCGACGCCCGGGATATCGTCGAGCACCGACTTCGTCATCTTCTTCGTCCGCAAACTGCGGTGGAACGTGATGGCGAAGCGGTGGACCTCGTCTTGCATACGTTGGAGCAAATAGAACGCGCTCGAGCGCGAATTCAGTTCGACGACCCCGCCGCCTTCACCGAACAAGAGCTGGCTCGTCCGGTGACGGTCATCTTTTTTGAGCGACCCGACCGGCAAGTCGAGCCCGAACTCGTTCTGCAGGACGTCGAGGGCGGCGTTCAATTGCCCGATGCCCCCGTCAATCAACAGCAAGTCCGGTAGACGCTTCTCTTCGGTCAACAGGCGACGGAACCGACGACGGACGACCTCTCGCATCGTCTCGTAGTCGTCCGGTCCTTGGACGGTACGAATCTTGTATTTCCGGTATTCCTTCTTGAGCGGCTTCCCGTCTTCGAAGACGACGAGTGCCGAGACGGCATCAGCCCCTTGGATGTTCGCATTGTCGATGATGTCGACGCGTGACAAGTTCGGGATGCCGATCGCCTCACCGAGTTCACGCATGGCGAGGAGTGTCCGCTCTTCGTCGCGGGCGAGCAACTCGAACTTCTCGTTCAAGGCGATGCCCGCATTTTTCGTCGCCAAGTCGAGCAGCTGTCGCTTCGCGCCGCGCTTCGGTTGCATCACTTTCGTCCCGATCGCCTCGTTCAACAAATCGATGCGGACGATCTCGGGGACGAGCACTTCCTTCGGCAATACGTTCTGCTCGTAGAACTGGACGATGAAACTCTCGAGCTCCTCGGACGGCTCGCCGTGGAGCGGGAACAGTGATACGTCGCGCTCGATCATCTTGCCGCCCCGCATATAGAACACTTGGACGCACATCCAGCCGCGGTCGAGCGTATAGCCGAAGACGTCGCGTGCTGTCGGGTCGGCCGTGATCATGTTCTGTTTGTTCATAATCGACTCGACGGCCCGGATTTGGTCACGGAGCTCAGCGGCTCGTTCGAACTGCATGTCTTCGGCCGCTCGTCCCATGTCGACTTGGAGCTTGGCGAGCGTCTCGCTCGTCTCCCCGTTCAGGAAGCGGCGAATCTCTTGGACGATCTCTTTTTGCTCGTCCGTGTCGACGGCGAGCTCGCAAGGTCCGAGGCACTGCCCGATATGGTAATACAGACAGAGCTTGCGCGGCATCGGTTGGCATTTCCGGAGCGGATACAGTTTATCGAGCAACCGCTTCGTCTCGTTGGCGGCATAGGCGTTCGGGTACGGGCCAAAATAGAAGCCGCCGTCCCGCTTCAGCTTCCGCGTCGTGAGTAACCTCGGGTACGGCTCGTTCGTGATCTTGATGTACGGGTACGACTTGTCGTCTTTGAGACGGATATTGTATTTCGGGTCATGCTTTTTGATGAGCGTCATCTCAAGCAGAAGCGCCTCGAGTTCGCTCGCCGTGACGATATACTCAAAGTCGCGAATCTCAGCGACGAGGCGCATTGTCTTGATGTCATGCGCCCCTGTAAAATAAGACCGGACCCGATTTTTCAGATTTTTCGCTTTCCCGACGTAAATGATCTCGCCGTACTCGTTCTTATGCAAGTAACAGCCGGGCTCGTCCGGGAGGAGCGCCAATTTATGTTTAATGTGGTCAGAATGACTCAAATTCAATCACCTCAGTTTAAGTTCCTTCCAGACGGGAAAAATTTGATGAAGTCTCAGAGGGAGGGTTTTGTTATGAAACGGTACGATGTCATCATCATCGGCAGCGGCTCGGCAGCGAGCCAAGCCGCTAACGTATTATGCGACGCCGGTAAACAAATTGCCATCGTCGAGAATTGGACGTTCGGCGGGACGTGCCCGCAACGCGGATGTGACCCGAAAAAGATGCTCGCGGAAGGAGCAGAGCTCATTGCCCGTGCGGAACGGATGAAATCGCTCGGTGTCCACGGCGCGCTCACGCTCGATTGGCACGCCTTTAAACGGCGTATCGACGAGTATCGTTTCGCCGTCCCGACGACGAAGATGCATCATTGGAAAGAGCACGACATCGACTTGTTCGAAGGCGAACCCCATTTCATCGATGAAGACTCAATTGTCATTGATGGGCATGAAATCTCGGCGCATCAGTTTTTAATCGCTTCAGGTCTCATTCCGCGACCGCTCGACATCCCGGGTGGCGACTTGGCCATCACGAGCGACGACGTTTTCGACCTCGACGACTTGCCAAAACACGTCATCATCATCGGGGCCGGCTATATCGCGTTCGAATTCGCACATATCCTCCGCCGCTTCGGGAGCGAGGTGACCCTCCTCATCCGATCGCGGGCACTTAAACAATTCGATCGCAAAGTCGTCAAACGTCTCGTCGATGAGACGCTTCGAATCGGCATCGATGTCCGTTACGGCATCGAGCCCGTCCGGATGGATGGGGACGTGCTGACGTTATCAGATGACTCTACCCTCGAAGGCGTCGTCCTTAACGCCACCGGGCGAATTCCGAGCATCGAACGGCTCCGTTTGGACGCGGCCGGTATCGAGTCCGACCACGGCGGCGTCCTCGTCAATGAGTTCCTGCAGACGACGAATGCGAACGTATATGCAGCCGGGGACGTCGCCAAGAGCCGCAACCCCGCCCTCACCCCGTTCGCGGGGCAGGAAGGACGCATCGCCGCTCTCAACCTGTTACGGGACAACACGCGTCCTTTACCGGAGCGCCCTGCCCCGACGGTCGTCTTCACGACACCGCCGATTGCCAAGGTCGGACTGACGGTCGAGGAGGCGAAGGCGCGCGGCATCGACTACGAGTGTAAGGACAACGACTTGTCCCATTTCTTGACGTATGAGCGCATCAACGACACGACGGCGTTTTCCCGCATTCTGCTCAGCAAAGACGGCCACGTGCTCGGGGCCCACTTGATCGGGCAACATGCACCGGAATTGATCAACTTGTTCTCGTTTATTATACAAAACAACATCACCCATCAACACATCAAACACTTGGAGTTCGCCTATCCGACGTCAGCCTCTGACGTGACGTATCTGATGTGACGCAAAAAGGCTCTTCCAATTTGACTTGGAAGAGCCTTTCGTCATTCGATTCCTTTGTCCTTATCTTCTCGAAGTGCATCTTGGAGCGATTTCTTCCAAAGCGGGACACCTTGAGAATGGGCCGCGCGGGCCACCAAGTGACTTCCGACCGGCGCCGTCAACAAGACGAAGAACAGTCCGAGCAGAAGCCGTGCGTCAAAGATGCGCTGGTCGACCCAGACGTGCAAGAGCGCCGCGAACAGGACGAACATGACGCCGAGCGTCGCACTCTTCGAGGCGGCGTGGGCGCGGGAATAGATGTCCGGGAGCCGGATCAGACCGATCGCCGCGACGACGGTGAAGAACACCCCGATGATCGTGAAGACACCGGTCAAGATGTCATAAATCATTGTTGCGGTCATGTTGGATGATCTCTCCCTTCTCGAGGAATTTCGAGAACGCCACCGTTCCGATAAAGGCTAAAATCCCGAGCAAGAGGATGACCTCGAAGAACATCGTCGTATCGAGCAAAATCGATAACAACGATACGACCGAGATCAACCCGATGCCGATCGAGTCGAGGGCGATGACTCGGTCCGCTGTCGTCGGCCCTTTGACGACCCGGTACAGCATACCGAGCATGGCGAGCACGAGGATGGCGAGGGCGACGTAAATAATAATATTTAACATTAGCTGGTCGCCTCCTTGATGTTCGACTCAAAGTTATCGTAAATGTCTTGTTTGAGCGACTCTTTATCCGGCATATGGAGCGCATGGATATAGAGCGTCTTATTGTCGTCTGACACTTGGACGACAAGTGTACCTGGTGTCAGCGTGATGAGCATCGATAGCCAACTCACTTTCCAACCGGCATCGAGTTCGGTGTGATACCGAAAGATGCCTGGTTGGATTTTTAGTTTCGGGCTCAAGACGAGCCGGAGCACTTCAATGTTGGCTACGACGAGTTCGCGACAGAAAATCAAGAACAGTTTAAACAGTTTCAAGACACGGGTGAAATAAAAGTCCGTGTTTTTGAAGAAGCGGCGCATCATGAAGATGACGAGTAACCCGAGCAAGTAACCGATGATGAATCCGCTCGTCGTGAACGTACCCGTGAAGAACATCCAAATGAACGCCAGGAAAAAGTTGATGAGTAGTTGGTAAGCCATCTCTAAATCACTCCTTAATCACGGCATCGATATAGATTTCGGGTTGCACGAGCGGTTCGATTGCCTGGGTAATGAACGGATGCATCGCTTCGGCACCAAACCCGTAGGCGACGGCGACCGCGACAAGCAAGAACGTCGGCACGATGAGGCGGTTCATATACGGCACGAGCGGACCGTCATAGACTCGTTTCTCTTCTCCCCAAAATCCGTACAAGAAGATTTTGATGACCGAGAAGAGGACGAACAGACTCGACAGCAAGATGAGGAGCGGCCCGAATAGGCTGCCTTCCCCGACCCCGCCTTGAACGATCAACAGTTTCCCGAAGAATCCGCTAAGTGGCGGAATCCCGGCGAGCGACAACGCTGCGATGAAGAACGTCCAACCGAACAATGGGAAGCGGGTAATCAAACCGCCCATGTCGCGCAGTTGACCGGACTTGGTGATGCCGATCATCATCCCGACGAGCATGAACAAGGCGGCCTTGATCAACATGTCATGAATCAAATAGTAGAGCGCCCCTTCAAGCGACGTCTGCGTGTTGAGTGCGATTCCGTACAAGATGACCCCGACGGCGATCATGATGTTGTAGATGATGATCAACTTGACGTCGTTGTAGGCGATCGCCCCGATCATCCCGATGACGATCGTCAACACGGCGAGGATAATCAAGAAGTTCTGCATGAACGCACTTCCGCCATCAAACAGGAGCGTATACGTCCGTAAGATCGAGTAGACGCCGACTTTCGTCAACAGCGCCCCGAACATGGCGAGAATCGGTGTCGGTGCCACGACATACGAGCCCGGGAGCCAGTAATGGAGCGGCACGAGTGCCCCTTTCAAGCCGAAGACGATGACGAAGAACACACCGATGACGGTGATGACGCTTTGATTCTCCACGAGGGGAATCTTTTGCGCGAGGTCCGCCAAACTGAGCGTACCGACCGTCCCGTAAAGAAGCGCGACGGCCATGACGAACAGCGCCGAGGCGATGACGTTCACGAGCAAATACTTGATTGACTCGCGTAACTGAACGCCCTTCCCGCCGAGCACAATCAACACGTACGACGAGATGAGGAAGACTTCAAAGAAGACAAACAAGTTGAAAATATCGCCTGTCGTGAAGGCACCGTTCACCCCGACGAGGAGGAACAGCATCGCGACGTAGACGTAGTTCGATTCATAGGCGTCTGAGAAGTAATGGGTCGCAAACCAGACGATGAAAAAGACGAGCAACGTCGACGTGGCGACGAGTAGTGCCGACAGCATGTCCGAGACGAGCGTGATTCCGAACGGTGCCGGCCAGTTCCCTAAGTTGACGGTCATGATGCCGTCTTGAGACACGGTGAAGATGAGCAGCACCGTCACTGCAAACGTTACAAGTAAAGCCCCGAGTGCCACTCCGCGTTGCAGACGAACTTGCTTCGGTGCGAAGAGAAGAAAGATGGCCGCAAGCGCCGGGATGACAATCGGAAAGATCGGTAAGTTAATCATTCGATTCCGTTCCTTTCATTTCCTCAATATTATCCGTGTTCAGTTCCTGGTAAGCCCGATACGCGAGCACGAGGAAGAACGCGGTCACCCCGAAGCTGATAACGATCGCCGTCAAGACGAGCGCTTGCGGGAGCGGGTCGGTATATTCCGTGACCCCATCGACGAGAACGGGTGCCGCTCCGGTTTTCAGTCCACCCATCGTCAAGACGAGCAAGTGGGCAGCGTGGCTGAGCAACCCGGTGCCGATGATGATGCGCAACAAACTCTTTGAGAGAATCATATAGACCGCGCTCATCGTCAGGACACCGATGATGATGCTAACGAAGATTTCCATTATTCACTCTCTCCAATCGTTTGAATGATCGTCATCGTCACACCGATGACCACAAGGTAAACGCCAAGGTCAAAGGCGATCGCCGTGTGAAGCGTCTGTTCGCCCAAGAGCGGCAAATCGAATTTGTCATAGGCGTGCGTCAGGAACGGACGGTCCCAAAAGATGCTATGGAGTGACGTCAGCATCGCGATGACGAGACCGAGCGCCGTCATCTTCCGATAATCGAACGGGAGCACGTCAGCGAGCGTCTTCGAGTCAAAGGCGAGAAGCAAGAGGACGAGCGCCGCCGCTGTCATCAAACCACCGATGAAGCCTCCGCCCGGCGAGTAGTGCCCGGCGAAGAACAAATTGATCGAGAACACGATGATGATGAAGAAGATGATCACCGCGGCCGTCTGTAAGATGACGTCATTGACCTGATCATTTTTTCGGTTCATGTTCGCGCGCTCCTTTCGTACGTACTGTCGTTCTAAATTTGATCATCGTGTAGATCCCAATGGCCGCGATGGCAAGGACGACGATCTCGAACAACGTATCAAAGCCACGGAAGTCGACAAGGACGACGTTGACCATGTTCTTCCCGGCTGCCAAGTCATAGACGTTTTCTTTATAATACTCGGAGATCGACGACAATGACCGATTCGACAGCGCCATGAAGCTGAGGAGCGTCACCGTCACCCCGACGAAAATCGAGACAATCGCATTCTCGATTTTAAACTTAACACGCACTTCTTTCTTGCTGATCTCCGGCATATGGTAGAAGACGAGCAAGAACAAGGCGACCGATACCGTCTCGATGACGAGTTGCGTCAAGGCGAGGTCCGGGGCATTGAAGAAGACGAAGAACAACGCGACCGAGTAGCCGACGACACCGAGCAAGATGATCGACGGCAGACGCGAACGCATGAACAGAATCGCGAGCGATGCCAAGATGACGACCGCCCCGAGGACGTATTCATACGGTGCGACAGGTTCCATCTCGCCGAACGAGAAGTCGAACAAGTCGAAGCGATACATCGAGAACAACATCATGCCTGACAAGAACAAGAAGATGTACACCAAATACGAGCGGATGAAGCCCGTCATATAGTTGTCTTTAAAGCGGTACGCCGCCTTGTTCGACCAGACGAGCGTCCCGTCGTACATGCCATTGAGCGTCAAGCGATGCGGGATATGGTTGTAGATGCCCATCCACTTGTTGATCGTGAAGAACATGAGCGTCCCGAGTAAAACAATTCCGATTGTCATGAGTAGCTCAGGCGTGATGCCATGCCAGAAGTAGATGTCGACTTTCACGTCCTGCCCGCTCGCGACGAGCGTCGGATAAATCGACTCGACGGCCGGCTTGATGAGCGAGTTCGACAACACGTTCGGTACGAAACCGAGAACGACGACGAGGATAGCGAGAATCGCTGGCGGGATGAGCATCCCGATCGGTGCCTCGTGCGGCTGTTTCGGTAACCGGTCGAACTGGGCTTTGCCCATGAACGTCCGGGTGAAGATAATCAAGCTGTAGATGAACGTGAACACGCTCGCGATGAACGCGACGACCGGGATCAAGATGCCGATCGTATCGAGCGCGAAGAAGTCCATCGAGAACACTTTCGTCGTCGCCTTCAAGAACATCTCTTTACTGAGGAAGCCGTTGAACGGTGGCAACCCTGCCATCGACAACGAGCCGATGACGGCGATCGTGAACGTGATCGGCATGACGGTCATCAGACCGCCGAGCTTACGGATGTCACGCGTCCCCGTCTCGTGGTCGACGATTCCGACCATCATGAACAGCGACCCTTTGAACGTCGCATGGTTGATCAAGTGGAAGATCGCCGCGATCGTCGCGACCATATAGATGTTGTCATCCATGCCGTCATAATGTAGCGCCGCGGCCCCGAGGCCAAGAAGCGACATGATAAGACCGAGCTGACTGACGGTCGAGAAGGCGAGAATCCCCTTCAAATCGGTCTGTTTGACCGCGTTGAACGAACCCCAGAAGAGCGTGAACGTCCCGACCGAGGCAATGATCCATAGCCAGAGTGACGACTCTTGGAACACCGGACTCATCCGTGCGACAAGATAGAGACCGGCCTTGACCATCGTCGCCGAGTGAAGGTATGCACTGACCGGGGTCGGTGCCTCCATCGCATCCGGCAACCAGATGTGGAACGGGAATTGCGCTGACTTCGTGAAGGCGCCGAGCAAGATGAGAATCATCGCCGCGATAAAGAACGGGCTGTCGGCGATGAGTGCCTGATTGGCGACCATGTCACGGATGCTGAATGAGCCGACGATCGACTCGAGGATCACAATCCCCCCTAGCATCGACAAGCCCCCGAACACGGTGATGAGCATCGACTTACGTGCCCCGTAGCGTGAGCGTTCTTTCTCGTACCAATACCCGATCAACAGGAACGACGAAATCGATGTGAGTTCCCAGAACATGTACATGACGACCATGTTATCCGAGAGGACGACACCGAGCATCGCACCCATGAACAAGAGCAAGTACACATAAAAATGACCGAGCGACTCTTTGTCTTTATTCAAATAGTAAATCGAATAGAGGACGACGAGCGCCCCAATCCCTGTAATGAGGAGGGCAAACAATAGGCCGAGCCCGTCCACGTAGGCCGTGAAGTTGATGCCGAGCGATGGCATCCATTCGACCGTCTCCGTCACGACGTCCCCCGCGCTCGTGATTCCGATGAAGCGGAAGAAGTACACGAACAGGACGACCGGAACGATTAACACGAACCAACCCGTATGGATTCGCTTCAGCGCCCGGAACAAGAACGGGATGAACGGTGCCGCGAGAAGCGGCAATAAGATAGCTAAATGTAACACCGACAAGAAAATTCCTCCTTCGAACAGAGTCTTACAAGCGATGGGCCAATTATTAAGGTCACTTGACGCCATCATGTCTTCTTCATGAGTATAGCGTAAATTTTCAGTCTGTTTCCATGATAAAACCTTCCCGCTTTTCAGAGCCTCGTCAAAAAATACCGAACTGTTAAATATGAAGAGAGTCGACAAAAAGCGACGAAAAAAAATTCTGATCAAGCGTTGTATGTATCCGTTTTCAGATGGTGCTTTTTCCGGATTCCCCGTTAAATCCGGACCGAACCTTAACCGTTGTTATTCCATGCGAAACGACTAAACTCCTTCTTCCCTAACGAGCCCAACAAAAAACAGCCGACCAGTTCCCCGGTCGGCCGTACGCATTATTTTGCTGTCGCGATAAACTCTTTGAGTGCTTCTTTTGGTTGGAAGCCCATTGTTTTCGAAACAGGTTGTCCATCTTTGAACATCATGAGTGTTGGGATACTTTGGATTTGGAAAGCACCCGCTACTTCTGGGTTCTCGTCAACGTCAAGTTTCACGATTTGGACTTGATCGCCCATCTCTTGGTCAAGCTCTTCGAGTACCGGTGCGATCATGCGGCACGGTCCACACCAAGCTGCCCAGAAATCGACGAGGACGACGCCCTCTTTTACTTCTTGTTCAAATGTTTGAGTCGTTGCGTGTTTAATAGCCATTTGGTAAATACCTCCCCAGTAAGATGTGAGAGCCGATTAAGAACTCTCATGCATTTCATGTTCAGAGTATACCACGGAGGGTACGTTTCCCCAAACATTCTGCATATCAGCTATTGACGAGGTGTTTGCGGAACTCTTCCGTCAAGAGCGGGACGACGTCGAACAAGTCACCGACAATGCCGTAGTCGGCCACGGTGAAGATGTTCGCTTCCGGGTCTTTGTTGATGGCGACGATGACTTTGGCGTTGCTCATCCCGGCCAAGTGTTGGATCGCCCCAGAGATGCCGCAGGCGATATACAAGTCCGGCGTGACGACTTTCCCGGTCTGCCCGATTTGTAGCGCGTAGTCACAGTAGTCGGCGTCACATGCTCCACGTGAAGCACCGACGGCCCCGCCGAGCAATTCCGCGAGCTCTTCGAGCGGCTTGAAGCCGTCCTCACTCTTGACGCCACGGCCACCGGCGACGATGACTTTCGCTTCCGTCAAATCGACTTTCCCCGTCGCCTTGCGGACGACTTCTTTGACGATCATGGCGAGGTCCTTGAGCTCCACGCTCGGTGTCTCGACCGACACACTCGCTCCAGCCGTACGCGGAAGAGCGTCGATGTTGTTCGGACGGATTGTGAAGAACATGACCGAGTCTTTGAACTTCACTTTCTCGAACGCTTTCCCTGAATAGATCGGGCGAACGAACTCGGCGTCTTTGCCAGATCCTTCAATCGAGACGACGTCACTGATGAGACCTGCGTCCAGACGAGCCGCTAGTTTCGGGGCGATATCTTTCCCGAGTGCCGTATGGCCGAGCACGATCATGTCCGGCGACTCCTGGTCGATGACTTGGCGGAGCACTTGTCCGTAACCGTCTGGCGTGTAATGTTTGAGACGCTCGTCTTCGATGACGAGGACGCGTCCCGCGCCGTATTCCCCGAGTTCATTGGCGAGTGCTTTGACATCATCCCCGATGACGACCGCCGTCACGTCGTCCGTCAGTTGCTTCGCCGCGGCGATGGCTTCGAATGATACGTTCCGTAACGCGCCTTCACGCGCTTCTGCGAGTACTAGAGCTTTCATCTATGTGTCCCCCTTAAATGACTTTGGCTTCCGTGCGAAGTAATTGAACGAGCTCGCTCACTTGTGACGACGTATCCCCTTCAAGGATGCGTCCGGCTTTCTTCTCTTCTGGCAAGAAACGTTCAATCGTCTCGATTTTCGCTTCGATCTCGTCTTCATCGAGGTCGATGTCCGACAGTTCGAGTTCTTCGAGCGGCTTCTTCTTCGCCTTCATGATACCTGGAAGGCTCGGGTAACGCGGTTCGTTCAACCCTTGTTGCGCCGTCACGAGGAGCGGGAGCGCCACTTCGATCACTTCGGTGTCCCCTTCGACGTCGCGTGTGACCGTCGCCGTCGTGCCGTCGATGTCGAGCTTCGTGATCGTCGTCACGTAGTTCATGTCCAGCAGTTCAGCGACGCGTGGTGCGACTTGGCCGCTGCCGCCGTCGATGGCGACGTTCCCCGCGAAGATGAGATCTGGCGCTTGCTCTTTCAAGTACGTGGCGAGTACTTTTGAGATTGTCACGTGATCGGCGTCCTCGACGTCATCCTCGATTGAGATACGGACCGCTTTGTCCGCACCCATCGCGAGCGCCGTGCGAAGTTCTTTGTCCGCGTCTTCTGGACCGACCGTCACGACCGTGACTTCTCCCCCGAGATCGTCACGCTTGCGAATGGCCTCCTCGACCGCATACTCATCGTACGGGTTAATGATGAACTCAGCGCCGTCTTCTTGAATTTCCCCATTCTCGAGCTGAATCGCTTCTTCTGTATCGAACGTACGCTTCAGCAATACAAAAATATTCATCGTAGTTCCCCCTTTAAGTTGTTCGCACCATCATTCATGAATCTCCATTCATTTTTTGAGCTAGCGAGAGGGCTTACGGTTAAGCAAGCCCTTTTTTTAACATATGGTGTACTTTCGGTAACGTCGACATCAAATCATATTTGAAGCCGCTCGCCATCCAGCTCGTGACCACTTCATCAATCGTGCCGAAGATCATCTGCCGGGCGAGGCGATAGTCAAGTTCTTGGTCGAACTCGCCGGTGTCGACCCCGTGCTGTACGACCGCATCGATCAAGTTCAAGTACGGCTTCAACACTTCGCTGATCTTTTGACGAAGCGCCAAGTTCGACTGCCGAAGCTCGATTTGCGTCACGACGGCGAGGTCGTAATCGGCCGACAGTTGCTTCAAGTGCGACTCGATCAACTGATAGAGTTTGTCGCCGGCCGTCGTCTCCCGCTCGATTTGTTGCTTCGAGTAGTCGATGAACAAGCCCATCTTCGTTTGGAACAATTCAATCAACAGATGCTCCTTGTTTTTGAAGTACAGATAAATCGTTCCGTCGGCGACGCCCGCCTCTTTGGCGATGGCCGTCACCTTTGCACCGTGATAGCCATGATCCGCAATCACTTTCACTGCCGCATCGATAATGCGGTCACTTTTTGATCCATTCTTTGTCATAAACACCCAAGCTCCTTACCGCTGCAGAAAAATGAATGATGGTTCATTCATTTATTATTCTATCATGTGACACGGTTGTGTCAACTGCTTTGTTTCACTTGTTTCGCCTTCTCTTCGTCGACGAGGACACGACGTAAAATCTTACCGACGAACGTCTTCGGCAACTCCTCACGGAACTCGTACAGCTTCGGCACTTTATACGCCGCGAGCTTCTCGCGACAGTGTTTGTCGAGCTCCTCTTCTGTCACGCTGGCGCCGTCACGCGTCACGATGAACGCCTTGACCGTCTCGCCGCGATATGGGTCCGGGACGCCGATACAGACCGCTTCCTTGACGGCCGGATGCTCATAGAGCACTTCTTCGATTTCACGTGGATAGACGTTGAAGCCTCCGGCGATGATCATGTCTTTCTTCCGGTCGACGATATAGAAGAACCCGTCCTCGCCCATATAGCCGAGGTCACCGGTCGCGAGCCATCCATCCTTCAAGACGGCAGCCGTCTCTTCCGGCTTCTGCCAGTATCCTTTCATGACTTGCGGGCCATGAAGCATGACTTCACCGATCTCGCCGACATCCGCCGGCGTCTCCCCGTCTGCCTTTACAATTTTAGCAGATGTGTCCGACAACGGCACGCCGATCGAGCCGACGACCCGTTTATCCCATAGGAAGTTCGCGTGCGTGACCGGTGATGTCTCCGATAACCCGTACCCTTCGACGATGCGACCGCCCGTGATGCTCTCGAACTGCTCCTGCACTTCGACCGGGAGCGGCGCCGACCCGGAGATACACGCCTCGATTGACGACAGGTCATATTTCTTCAATTTCGGGTCGTTGAGGATGCCGACATACATCGTCGGTGCACCTGGGAAGAAGTGTGGCTTCTTCTTGTGAATCGTCTTCAAGACGTCGGTGACATCAAAGCGCGGGACGAGGACGAGCTCATATCCGTTCGCCATCCCGAAGTTCAGACAGCATGTCATCCCGTAGACGTGGAAGAACGGCACGACGCTCAAGACACGCTTTAGGTCGCCTCGGTTATATCTATAGAAGAAGTTCGAGATTTGGTCGACGTTCGCCGTCAAGTTGAAGTGGGTCAGCATGACGCCTTTTGGCAACCCCGTTGTCCCGCCCGTATATTGCAAGACAGCGACATCCTCTTTCGGATCGATTGCGATCGGGGTGATCGGCCCGAAGTTCTTATAGTCTTTGAATGCGACCGAACCTGTCGTGTCGATGACGATGTTGTTCTCACGTTTCACTTTGATCGGGTACAGCTTGTTCTTCGGGAACGGAAGATAGTCGGCGATGCTCGTCGTGATAATCGTCTTGATGTCCGTCTTCTGTTTCACACGAAGCGATTTCGGATAGAGGAGGTCGAGCGTGATGAGGATGTTCGCACCTGAGTCGGTGATCAAATTCTCGAGCTCATGCTCGGTGTAGAGCGGGTTCGTCTGGACGACCGTTCCACCAGCGTACAAGACGGCGTAGAATGAAATGACGTATTGCGGACAGTTCGGGAGCATCAGGCTGACGCGGTCCCCTTTTTGCAGGCCTTTCGATTGGAGCATCGTAGCGAGTCGCTTCGCCGCGTCATCGACCTCGGCGAACGTCAACTCTTTGCCGATGAAAGAGACGGCGGTCCGGTCCGGATAATCGGAAGCGGCCCGGGCTAGCGCCTCATAGAGCGGCTTCACCTCGTAATCAATCGTTTCTGGCATGTCAGCTGGATAATCTTGCAACCACGGTTTGTTCATCGATTCTCCTCCTTGGAATGAATAGTCATTCAGTTAACTCTATTATAATGCCAAGAAAACGCTTTCATCTACCCTTTACCCGATAATTTTCAGAAAATATCGAAAAAACGTGCGCGGATGAAAGTTTCCGCACACGTTCAGATTCTCTTGAAATAGGCTTCGGTCTGCTCTTGGTTGCTGATTTTCTCGTCCAAGTGATCCTTTAACTCTTTTTCCCACTTGATCGTCGAGAAGTCGATGTCGAGCCACGCCTCCATCTCCGGGCGTGAGAACGAATATGTCCGGTTCGGGAAAGCGAAGCGGACAATCTCCGTATTTTGCACGAGTGTGAAGTACGTCGCCGCATTCCGAATCGCGAGCCGCTCCTGTTCGATCCGTTCAATCTCAGGATCACTGTAACGAATCGTCAGCCCGTAAGGACGTTTTTTCGTCTGCAACTCGATCGACTTGTAGCAGTCGTGCATCGGCAACGTCTGGGCGATGCCGGCGACGGCGCTGTTGTCCCCGACGTAAGACCCTTTGTATTGGAAAGCGTTCGATCGTTCGGTGTCCCCGCATCCAGCGAGCACGATGAGCAAGACGACGAGCAGACTGAGCCGTTTCATGAAAATCCTCCTATCAAGATTTTAGTTTCAAGTTCAAGCGATAGAGCAGGCGTTTCGCAAGTAAATGAGCGAGGAAACCGCCGATGACAAAGCCGACAACGTAAAGGATGCTGTTCGTCGGGTACGAGAGGTTGGCTAGAATGATCCCGCCGAGCATGGCGAAACAGACGACCATGATCACGTGGACAAGCCAAAGCCAGTTCGTGAACATGAAGAAGCGGCCGTTGTTCTCTTGTGGGGCCCGGTTGAACATCCATAAGCCGAGAGCGAACGAGAGGATGATAAAGCTGATGGCGCTAAGCATCGCCACCGTCATAAAGTCTTCCCACACCGTGTTGTCCGTGAACATGTTGAACGTATCGACGTTAAATACGTTCGCAAGCGGTGAAATCACTCGCAAGAACACACTTTCCATAGCCCGTTCGAACAGACCGTAGACGCCCGACGTATTTTGAGCGACCGCGTAAATCGACCCTTGAATCAACAGGAGGATGCCGACAGGGAATAATAAGGCGACGACCGACCAGAGCACTTGCGAGACAGCCTCCCCGCCGAATGAACCCATCCATAATGCCAACGAGAAAACGGCAATGCCGGTCAACAACATAAACCCAACAAGCCCCGCGACTTGTAACGTGTGTCCGTCCATCAAAAAAGAATAGCGTGATGAGTGGATCACCCAAAGCATGAGCGGTCCACCAATGAAAGACGAGACTATGATCCCGCTCGTCCCAATCAACCACTTCGATATGTATAGCTGGTTGCGGTTGAACGGGAGGGACATCGCAAAGTCAGACATTTGGCTATTGCGTTCACTTCCAATCAAGACGGATGCCATCAAGAAGCCGAAGATGATGTAGAGGAAGATGACGCCACCATACGGGATCAGTGTCTGTAAGTCACCAATAAAGTAGCTGTACTGCGGGCTAAACAACTCTTCAACCGACGGATTGGTTACATTGACGCCATACCATTCGGCAAACTCCTCGGGATTCGCTTGAATTTCTCGAACTTGTTCATCGAATGATTGCATCTGTGTCCACACTGGAAGCGTGTAGGCGACGATTCCAAGGAAGACGAGCAACATCCATAACAACGACACTTGTTTCCAGTCTTTCTTTAACAACACTTTAAAAGACACTTGCCTCACCTCCTAATTGGACCCGGAAGATGTCTTCGAGAGACATCGGAATCTCTTCGACGAGCATCGGATCATGCGCATCGACGAACGTATCGAGTTCTTTCGTCCGTTCTTTCGCCATGAACAAGGCGACCCGGCCTGTGACGTTGATGATTTCGATATCTTTCCGTTCAAGCAGTTCGACCGGTACTTGGTCGTTGAAGACGACTTGCAGTTTGACGCTCGTCTCACGCGCCTCCTCGAGCGACATGATCGCTTTGACGCGTCCTTTTTCGATCATGATGATGCGGTCGGCGATTCGTTCGAGCTCGTGCAACTGGTGGCTCGAGACGATAATCGAACAGTTGCGCGCCTCGACTTGGGCGATCATCAGCTTCAAGACGTCGGATTTAGCGACGACGTCGAGTCCGTCCGTCGGTTCATCGAGCAGATAATACTTCGCTTGGACGGCGAACGCGAGCGACAGCGTCACCATCGCCTTCTGCCCTTTTGAGAGCTGGCGAATCTTCTTGTTGTCGATGTTATATCGTGTGAGCGTCTCTCTAAAGGTTGAACGGTTGAACGTCGGATAAATTGATTCGTAGAGCGCGGCCGCCTCGTTGACTGTATAATGCTTGAGCGCGTCGGCCGAATCTGGGACGAAGATGACGTCACGCTTTAACTCTGCTTTTTCAAAGATGCTTGATGGACCGTAGCGGACGTCGCCCGTGTCCGGTCGGATGATGCCGACCATCGTCCGGAGGAGCGTCGTCTTGCCGGCCCCGTTCCGTCCGACGAGGGCGATGATTTCCCCTGCGCCGACGGTGAAATCGATATCATCTAGCACTTGCTGTCGATCGATTTTTTTACTCAGTTGCTGGACTGTCAGCATGGTTCTCCCCTACTTTCTTATACTCTGTCTCAAATAGCGTCAGCGCTTCAGTGAGCGCGATGTTCGCGTAATGGCAATCGATGGCGAGCTTCTTGATCGCCTCTAGGATTGGGGCGCGCGGTGAGTCCTGGTCGATCCAGTCCTCGGAGACGAACGTCCCCCGCCCGCGGTGCATCTCGAGCAATCCGAGCCGCTCGAGTTCCTGATACGCCTTACTGACCGTGTTCGGATTGATGACGAGGTCGGTCGCAAGTTCGCGCACCGACATGACTTTGTCGCCCGGCCGTAAAATTCCGCGGATGACGAGTGCCTTCGTCTGATTGACGATTTGTTCATACAAAGGTTCCGCGCTTTTCATATCAATTTTATATAACATGGGTCACACCCTCTCTTGTGTACGTGGTATAAGTGTATTATATGTATTAGTACACGTAAATACAATAGTTCTTAAAGGGCACTTTCAGTTTACAGGCAATTGGGAATAAATTGAATACGACTTTGGACCGAGGTAGTACACTTCCATTTCAGGTACATTGGTAGAGAGGTGAATCAAAAATGAGAAAACGATGGTTAGTCGCAACCGCTGTCGCCGTGACCGCGCTTGGCACGACATGGTCGACTTATGCAAAACAAGATGAGGAAGAACGATACGCGTCCTATATTGAAGATACATATGGAGAAGACGTCGAGGTCACGCTCAAGCGCGACTGGAAGATGGGCGGCTATGCGGCCAAATTCACCCTGACCGATCCGATACTCGAAGGTGACTATTGGGCTGAGACGTATCAGACTGATCAAACGATCCATGACAACGTGCTTGAACATGTCTGGCAGCAAGAAGCCGAAGACACGTTCAAGGAGCGTCTCGAGCAACTCGACTTGTTGACGGAGGCGGAAACGGTCCGCGCGAGTGTACCGACCGGTGTGGATGAGGATGTTGCGACGACCGTACGCCCTACCCCGACGTCCGTCTTCGACGTCGAGTCAAAAGAGTTCTTGGACGTGTCCATCATGTTCCACGAGAAGTGGTCCAACACCGATGCGCAGAAACAACGGATGCTCGGCGTGATACGAGCTTTGGAAGATGACGTCTACTCGATTCATTTCTCATTCGACGGGACACCGTATGAGGATGACGACTTCACCGAGCGGTATTTGAACGTCGCACGCGATTCGTTACCGGGCGAACCGGCGATGCATGAGCTACAGACGATTGACGACTTGAATCGCCATGATCGACTGTATGGCTTCGACGAGACGACGTTCATCCATGACTACCACTTCGATGGCACCAAATATGAAGACTGAGGACCATTCGCAAAAGCGGATGGTTTTTTTGTGAGCATTCTCCTTTACAGCACGGCGTGAATGTTTTACATTTGACGAGTCAACAATTGACTTGTCAAATGAGAGGGGTGAGACACCACAGATGGAATTACGAGATATTAGCCGACTGCTCTACCAAATCAAACTGGCGGACCAACGCGTCGCGACCTCGTTCGAGAAAGAGACGGGCTTCAGCCTGACCCGCTACGAGATGCTCATGATCGTGCATGACAAGGGCGTCTGTTCGCAAAGCGAGATTCAGCAGGCGATGAAAATCGACAATGCGGCCATCACCCGCCATTTGAAGATCCTTGAAGAAAAAGGCTACGTCCGCCGGGAACGGAACACCGCGAACCATCGTGAAGTGTTCGTCCATTTGACCGACGAAGCCAAGCATGACTTGACGAGCTGTGAACAAGACCACGACCGTGGCAAGCATTTGATCACGAAAGTGCTGTCCGAGTCAGAGATTCAGCAACTGTCCGGATTGTTGCAAAAGCTAAACCAACTATAACAAGAGAGAAAGAGGTAATATCCATGGCAACTACATTCGAAAACAACACATTCACTGACGTGATGCTCGGTCGCAAATCGATCCGCGTCTACGACGAGAACGTCAAAATCTCACAACTTGAAATGCTTCAAATGATCGAGGAAGCGACAACGGCCCCGTCTTCAGTCAACATGCAACCGTGGCGCTTCGTCGTCGTCGAGAGCCCAGAGGCGAAAGAGACGCTCAAGCCGCTCATCCGCTTCAACGTCCGTCAAAACGACACGTCGGCTGCGATGGTCCTCATCTTCGGCGACATGGAATGCTACGAACTTGGTGAAGAGATTTATGACCAAGCTGTCGCGGAAGGCAAAATGCCGCAAGAAGTACGCGACCAACAGCTCGCTGCCATCCTCCCATACTACAAGAACTTGTCGAAACAAGAGATGAACGACATCGTCAAAATCGACTCGAGTCTCGCAGCGATGCAATTCATGCTCGTCGCCCGTGCCCACGGTTACGACACGAACCCAATCGGCGGTTTCGAGAAAGACCAACTCGCGGAAGCGTTCGGTTTAGATAAAGACCGTTACGTGCCGGTCATGATCCTCTCAGTCGGTAAAGCGGCAGAAGCAGGCTACCAATCGGTACGCCTCGACGCTGAAACCATCACATCATTCAAATAAGATAACCGGAGGATACGAATATGATCTTAATCAACGCCATATTCGACGTGAAAGAAACGGAGTTTGACAACTTCTTGGCAGACATCAACAAGCTCATCGACTCGTCGAAACTAGAAGCCGGTTGCTTGGGCTATGAGCTCTATCAATCGACGACTTCGGAGAACCGCTTCGTCATGATCGAGAACTGGGCCGACCAAGCGGCCGTCGAGCAACACAACCAAAACCCGGATCTCATTGCGTTCGCCCAAAACGTAGGCAACTACGTGACGGCGAAACCGGTCATCCATGTGACGGAAGTCAAATAAGCAGAAGACGGTCGATCTCGTGTCGGCCGTTTTTATATGGACTAATACATGGAAGAGGCTCGTTGTATCCAGTGCATTCATTATAATATATAGAAGAAACGCCAACCGTCAGCCTGATACTCAATAGGGTGTCATTGTCGGGTATTTTAATTTTGTTGTAGTGATTGTAGCCAATTAGCTTATATAAAAAATCCCTTTTGAAATAGGCTTAGGAAACTTATACTGTTTATAAACGAATGAAGGTTTTATTTGGGAGGTATTGTATGCAGATAGCAATTGGTCATATTAATTTCAGTAACATAGACCCAAGTTTAAAGCACTTATTAAATGAACAAATTTATGAAGTTATCAAAAAGTATTACGATGATGAAAAAATCAATGATATTTTGAACGATTATAAAATATCAATTACTCCATCGAAATTGGTTAAAGTTTTTCCTTCTGTGTTTTTGAAGGCACATTGCAAGAAGTGTAATTCACAATTACATGGTGAATTTAAATCTAAATCGAGTCTTCATATAATCGGACCAAAGGAAGCTTGTCCGAATTGCTCCCATAAAGTCAATTCTCGTTTTTGTGATTGTTATTTCTGCGAAAAAGAACGAATAGAGTTAGAGGAAGAGAAGAAAAAAATAGTTAATGCAACTTTCATAAATGCAGATGTCCCTTTAATTTCTGAAAAAGATTTATCTTTAGAAGATCGTTTTTATATGAGTGTCATTCTAAGAGCAGCACTTTCCGAAGATATGAGAATTATCGGCCCATTGAACGAAATTAGTAGAAAGATTGCTCCTACCAATAAGTTAATAAAAGAAATAATGGATACATTAACAGCTAGAAACTTAATTTTAATTAGTGAATACTCCAGTTTAGATGCTTTCGTTTTGGAAATAGATGAAGAAGGAGAACGTGATATTTCTTATCATGGATATCAAGTAGCATATAAAATCAATATAATTGCTGATGACGGAAACTATTATTCAATGATTCAAAGATTGCTATATCCTAATCCCGAATCATTTAATGTAGAATTTTGTTATGAAAAATGGAGACAAATTGCACTTAATGAAATTGAAGAATATCTTCTTTTTGAAATGAATAAGGTGGGTTACTCGTTTAATTTAGGCAAAAAGTCATATCAAGTATTTGATTATTTACTCAATCATTTTTCAACAGCACAAATATTTAATATTATTTATCGTGCTGTGGCAAACAGTACAAGACGTTATCAGGCAAAAGAAATAACCAAGATTCATGCCCAAAATTCAGTAATTACATCCTGTGAATCACAAGGACATCGTGCAATTGCAGAAAACTGGACATTAAAGCCATATGGAAGAAACTTCGCTTTACCTGAATCTATAATCAGTGAAGTACTTTTCAATTCAATAATGCAAATTTCTTCTTTGGGTTTTACAGAAGTACCCACAACACATTTCCGTTAAAAAAACAGCCGCTTCTACGCATTTGTAGAAGCGGCTGTTTGTTATACGCCGAGAATCGCGAACGAGACTCCGACGACACCGATGAGCGCCATCGCATAAACTGGTACGCGTGGCATTTCACCGTTATTATCGAGCGCCTTCCCGAACATGTAGAACACAATCGGGTGGACGAGGAACGGCATCGAGAAGATGAGCGGGATGAGAAGCGATGCCTCTGTCCCGAACATGCCGCCCTGCACGGCTGCGAAAAGACCAAAGTGCGAGATGGCTGACGATTGAGCCATCGTCGTGTAGTCGAACGCGATCGAGCTGAAGCTGAGGATGACGAGTCCACCGAAGACCGCCATCATCTGCCAACCGAACGAGAACTGCATGAGCGCCTTTACTTCTTTGAAGTCTTCTCCGTTGGCACCGCGCAAGTTTTTGAGCGCGAGCGCCGTGAGCACAAGACCGATCAAGACGATGATCGCCGTCGGCCAAATCCAGAGCGCCCCGTTGTCGGCACTGACTGCCAAAATCGAGAACACGAAGATGTGACCGAAGAACGGGATGTTGATCATGATCGGAGCACGTTTCGCGGCCACTTGACCGAAGTCACCGGCCGTACATGCGCCTGTGAGACCACTGTGCGAGAGCGAGCCGGCCATACCTGGTGCGAGGTTGCGGACATGTCCTGTGCGGGCGAACCACATGAGGAGTGCAATCCCACCGAACATCCAGAACAATTGACCAAAGAAACCGTAAACGAGAATCGAGTTCATGCCTTCGATGGCGAACGCATCACCGATTCGCGAACCACCGACCATGAAGTTGGCGGCCAAGACGACCGGGATTCCGGCAAACAGAAGCGCACGGACGGTCGGTCCATACGTCCAGTTGTGGAAGATGGCACCGAGTGCTGACGAGATCAACATGGCGAAGAAAATCTGTGGCAATGCGATGACCGGTTGAACCGCCACGGCGATGCCGTACGATACGAACAAGATGACGAGCATCAACACTGTCTCGATGACGCCTTTACGCATGTATACCTTCTTATCGTCGATTTGCGCCTTGTGGTCGATCAAGAGGAACGATGCCGCGAGGCCGATCAACGCGAGGATCGGGTAGTAGAGCATGATGCCCTCTGCCGCGCCCGGTTGAATCATCATGCGGAAGAACCCTTCGAGACCGACGAGCAAGAAGAATGAACGGAGGATGAAGATGAACTGTGTCCGTCCTGTCCCGAGGAACATCTCTTCTTTCGATGGCACGACGATATCTTTCACGTCGAGCTCTTGCTTGCTTAAAATCTTGCGAAGTTCTTGTCCACCGACAAAGAACGACACGACGAGCGCGATGATCGTCGTGCGTGACATGAAGTCGACGAGCGGGAACTCAGGGAGACCCGGTGTCGCGATACCCATCTCGACCATGGCGAAACCAAGTCCGAGACCGAAGATGACGATGACGAGGATTGGCGAGAACCGTGAACCGGCCACGACCATCCGCGATAAAATGACCATCGGGATGACGAAGGCCATGAGCAACCAGAATTGGTTGAGTAATTGTACTTGCGATAATTGCTGAACGATTTCCATGGATAAACCCCTTATACATTTTTTTCACACTGTTTCGAAGTTTACAGGATTGAACATTCTGTGACAAGGGGGTGTGACGTATTGTAAACATTGAAAGCGGAACCAACTAAAATGGTTCCGCTTTCGGTTAGTTATTCGGTTGGCGAAGGCCCCATATGCCTTTATTTCCCGTGGAATAAAATAAGTCTTCTTTCCCCGCGAAGATGGCCGAATCACTCGAATGGGCCCGAATCTGTTTATTGACGTGAGCCTTCCAGTCTTTATATCGATCGAGCTCGAGTTGATAGTATGACCGCTCGATATATGCGTTGATTTCTTTCAATGAAGCCGTCCCGCCATGATGCTGGAGGGCGAATTGGATTTTGCGAAGTAGTGCGCGTTTCAAATTATCCCTCACCTTTCACTAAATACTTCTAAGTACTCTTCAAACTTTTGTTCCACTGCTTTAATGATTCTATCATGAGCCGCTTGACCTTCAATACAGTACTCTTCCCTCACATAAAACATATCATCAATTAATTCAAAGGGTGGAGAAATATTGCTTACTCTAGTAGAAGTTGTTGATAGATATTTTAATGGCAGTGTTCTTAAATGCCGTTCCATTTTTGCTTGTGAAAAGCTCGTTGTAAAGCCCGCACTTATATTTTTAAGGGTATAAGAACGGAGTTGCTCGTTCACTAAATCATAATAAGGTTTTGCAAGTTCAGTTATCGAAATTGGCGCATACCAATCTTGAGAACCTCGCTCTAACATTATTTTCAGTACGTTCATCTTGTAAGGTCCCTGTCTATCGAACTCATCTATGTACTGAATTAACCGCTCAAGCCGATCTTCCATAATTACGCCACCCTCATTCTGAAGCCTTACGACTGAAGTAGTGATGTAGCCGCACTTCAACGATTTGACTGATCCATTCGTAAACTAAAGGATGAGCAAATGCTTCATTATGCTCGATGTGTAATGACTCCTCTGATACGAAGAACGGTCCTTTAGCTATTTTATCAAATGGCATCCGCAACAGTAACTTTTCAATCTTTTGTTGATGGAACGGGGATTGGAAGTCTTTCGTCTGTCCGTCAATCTGCTGACGATATGGGAATTCATTGATGAACTCATAGAATGGACGAGCCGCCTCGCTAGCTGAGAGTGGTTGAAGCCATCCCGCGACCCCACGACTTAACATGATGGATAACACAATCATCTTATAGCTCTTCGTCATGTCTGTGTATTCTACTTCAAGCAATAGCGACTTCACCTCTTCAAACAGGTGACTCTCTTCCTCATCCAGCTCCCCCATCCGATTGAGGAACCCGTAAAACCCTCCATCTTTCTTCCATTCAGAGCGATAGGCATCCATCGAGTATTCGCCTCGTTGAATCAACTCTAGATAACTCGGCCGTCTTCCGAGTTCTTCTTTCACCATGAAGTAGTTCCGCTCCAACTGTTGTCGCCGTGTCGAAGAACGGGTGACCATTCGCTTCAATAAATCGATGGCATGTAAATCAAATTCGATGGTACATTCGCCTGGTAAATCCACATCTGTAGGAAGTGCTTTGACAATCGGCTGCCGCTTCGTCGTCAACAGCGCCAACTTTTTATCGATGTTCTTATAGTTCCCAATCAAATCGATGATGGTGCAGTGCGTCTTCCCACTCAATAGACGTAATCCACGGCCGATCTGTTGCGTGAAGACCGTCAACGATTCGGTCGGGCGGCAGAACAATAGCGTATCAATTTCCGGGATATCAACACCTTCATTGAACAAGTTGACCGCGAAGATGATATCGAGATGTCCTTGCTTCAATTGACGGATGACTTCTGCACGGTCATATTCGGTCTGACTATGTAAAGCTACGGCTTGAACACCTTGCAGGCGAAAATAGTCGGCCAAGTATTCAGCCTGAGTGACTGATGAACAGAATCCGAGCGCTCGCGTCTGATGATGTAGCCGCCAGGCATCAAAGATTTTTTGAGCGACACTTTCCTTCAACTGCTCCGCCAACAGTTCGTCCTGATCATAGCGACGACCGTTAATCAGTCGAATCTGCGAATAGTCGATCTCATCATAAATCCCAACGTAATGGAATGGTGTCAAATACGACTCTTCAATCGCTTCGGTGAAATGCATCTGATACGCAACGTTGTCATCACATAAGGCATAGACGTCTCCCCCGTCCAACCGATCTGGCGTTGCCGTTAATCCGAGCAAGAACTTCGGCTCGAAGTAGTCAAGGACACGCCGATAGGAAGGTGCCGCCGAATGATGGAACTCGTCGACGACAATCAAATCGAACTGATCTGGTGTGAACTGTTGCATCCGATGTTTCGATGCCAACGTTTGTATCGAAGCAAATAAGACATCTGCCGATTCCTCATCTCTCGAGTCACCGCCAAGCAATAATCCCGTCTTCCATTCGCTCGAGACTTTCTTATACGATGCCTCAGCTTGAAGCAGAATCTCTTTCTGATGGGCAATGAAGAGCACTCGTTTGAACTGGCGGGCAAAAAAGGCACTCAAATACGTCTTTCCGAGTCCTGTCGCGAGCACGAGCATTGCTTTGCGTCTGCCTTCGTCCATCGTCTCGCGTAACGCCTTCAATGCAGCGTCTTGAACGGTGTTCGGTGTGATTGTATCGTCCTCGATATAGACCGGGGCCGGCGCTGCGATTTGTTCGGCTTCCTTCATCCGATTTTGCCGGGCCATATATTCTTCACGATAGGGCTGCAACGAGACGGCGTTCATGATTTGGGCGTAGTCGCTATAAAAAAGCTCATGAAACGCATCGACCGACTGTTCAAACACGTCCTCCGAGATGCTCGCCGGAATCTCGATGTTCCATTCGACACCTCGATTTAAAGCGCTATGCGACAGATTGGACGAGCCGACAAAGAACGTCCCTCCATCTTGTGTTCGGAACAAATATGCCTTCGGGTGAAATGACTGGCCTTTCGATCGATAGAGCCGTAGTTCCACGCCTTGAATGTTCATTAACATTTCAAGCGCGTCCGGGTTCGTCAAATAGAGATAATCTCCAATCAGAATACGGACTTGGGCATCGCGATGGACTGCTTGCTTAAGTGAAGCGACGAGTTCTTGAACACCCGATACTTGCGCAAACGCGACGACCATATAGATTTCAGTCGCCGCATTGATTTGGTGTTGTAATGGAATTCGTAAATGGCTCGTATGAAGACGTAACTCACTCATGATCAAGGACCTCTTCCAAGAAGAGACCTTTTTCGAAGCCGCCTCGCTTCTCACGCTTCTCCTCACGGATGCGATTTAACTCTTCGAAGCTCGCACCATGCATCTTTCCAAGCGTATAAACGAGTTCCAGAATGTCAGCAAGTTCTTCGAGTGATTCTTCATCGATGTTCGTCTCTTCGTACTCTTTGATCTCCTCGTAAAGTTTCAAGCGGGCCTGTTCAAAATGTTCGGCTTGATTTAGGTGTTTGACGACAGGAATTTGTCCTGCCTCGTGAATAATTTCAGGGATACGGTCGCGGATTAATTTCATATGTTTAGTCATCGTAAATCATCCCTTCAATAAAATTTCTATAAATTATAGACGGTCGAAATTTATTTTCCCGTTAAGGTTATTAAAGAAAATTGCCTTCAATAGTAAATTAATTGAAGGCAATTTTCATATTATTCTAGAAATTAAAAAAATGTAAGTTGACTACTTTCGATTCAATACAAAACATTCACTTAACCTTCTTCTTTGTGGTGTGAAATGGTTTCAACTACTGAAACTTCACGAAATTTTATATTTATTTCATTAAGTTCAGATAACTTATCAGTAAATTCTTCTAGTTTCTTTTTTTGTTCTGCATTAATTTCGCTTTGAGTTTTAAAAGAGAGCTTTCCACTTTTAGTTTTCAGTTTGTCTAATGCAACATCTCTCCACATTTTCTGTGCTCCTTTCTTTGCTCAAGGTTTAAACAGAGGGAATGGATTAATCGATAAACTTCTCGTGTTTCCATTATACTATCGGTAAGAAGATAAAATAAAGCTCTCGAGTTATCCTCATCAGCATGGAAATTAAATACCCATGTATTTCTATTATTCATTCTCATACAAAACGATACTATAAAGCGATTTTTGTACGGTATGTCAAACTCTGGTTCATACCTATCTTCCCTCGGCCTTAAAGCTCGTAATACAGCAAAGTCACTATCCTCAATTTTGTTAGGAATTGAAATGCTCATAGCGGAATGACCAGTAGTCCCTATATCTGCAATTTTCGTTAAAACTTTTCTGTTTTCACTGTTTGTTTCATAAATAGTAAAACCAGCAAAGAATTTCATGGAATAAACTTCAAAGCTATTGTTCACAAATTGGTAGAAAATAGTGACTATTTCCTTAAACAGTTCTACTACTAAAGAATTTTGTTCTTGCAAATCTTTAAATTCTTGCTGAAGAGACACATAATTATTAGTGGCTTTCCTTACATACTCTTCATGTTGTTGCTTCTGCAAATTGATTTGCTCTTCTTTTAACAATAATTCTTGTCTACTAGGATTGTGGGTTACAACCTCATCGTAAAGTCCCGAAAACGAAAAATTGTAAGGCAAGTATTTTACAAAGAGATCATATTCATGCTTTTTAGCAATTCTGTAAGCACCTATGTGGAAGTTTTCTATATCTTTCGGATTAATCATTCTAAAAAAATGAAGCGCATATGTTATTAGTAAAGCAATAGCAAATGTGATTAATCCAGCTATTATTTTAGCCGAAATGGTTGTGGCAGCACTTACTGCCCCTATACTAATTAAAATTCCTATAATTAATGGGAACAAAGATTTAACGATAGCCCAAAAGGATGTTTTAGTAAAAGGGGCTGTTAGCAGAGTAGTTGTCCACGGAGCTAGCTTTTCGTCATTATAGCTTTTTTGAAGTAATCCGAAGAAGTTATCGAAATCACCACTGAGATTTAGCAAATTTTGCTTGAAATTAGAACTCATTCTTTCCCTCCAATACCATCAATATTAAATTCAATATTAAATATAGACTTACTGACTCTTATTATATTATATAATTTAATTCTACTATTTCTTCGCAATGATGAATACATTATGCTTCGAATCACTCCAAAATCTCAAACGCCTTCACATACACGACATGGTCGAGAAAGATGATCCACTCATCCTCGAACTGGACGAATCCGTCCGTCGCATGACGGAACGATTGATAAATCGATTCGAGCGCCGCATAGCGACTCTCCGCTTCCACCACTTGCGTCAACACCTCATCATTGATCATATGGAATTCAATTTCATACGATTTCATGTCGTCTCCTCCGTTACACTCATGATGTCCTTCTACCGCTCGTCACCGTCTGCCAGACTTATTTTCATCTCCTTGCTTACACACTCCCTTGCAAAATCCTGAAATCTTTCTCAGTCATGTTCGGAATTTCTTGTTTCATCTCTTTGATACTCGCTACAAGTTCCTCATCAGAGAGATCCATGCTTTCTTCAAGTGCTGTCAGTAGTCTATTCCCCATTTGATGCATGGATGAATACGTGATCCAACCTGAAATCACGCCGCCAGCGATCGGAATCACTTTCGAAATCCCTTGCGCGAAAGATTTTCTCGTCATCTTCAATCCGATGTAGCTTCCCATCTTCTTAAGAATCGGATAATAGATGGTCTGCATCATTGCTCGATTCGGAATTTTCTTCAATGCTTGTTTGGATAATTGCGAAGACAACACTTTAATGGTGGCCGTCGCTCCACCTACACCAAACATGACACCGAGAAACAAAATCAATTCTCCGCTCACTCGATTGACATCTAAGCCATTCTCACTCCAAAAATCTTCATATCCATAGATATAACCAATTTCTTGAGCCACTCGAAGCGCTACACCAAAGAATTGAGCAGTGTCCGCTGGAACCGTGGCCGCCATGACCACCCCACCAGGTAACCCCGCTGCAAACGAAGCCGATGAACTTTTCATCGTTCGATTCAAAATGGTCTTCTTTGCGACTCGTCGAATCAACTTTTTTGAAACGTTTGATTGAACTGGTCCTTTTTCAAGGATGTCTGCTAATTGTCTCGCGGTCACGTGCTTACTAAAACTTTTTGCTAAAAACTCTGTTCGATCTACTTTCACTCCTGGCAATTTCACTACATTAATCACTAACTGTTCGAAAAATTTTGCCCCATTCAACATATTCACATTCCATCCCTTTCTACAGCCCTCATCATCACTTAAATCCTACTTAGCTATATACTGTTTCCTTTAAGCTTGTCTAGAGAAACATTTCAGCTTAGATCGATTGCCTTCTTAAGGGTTGATTTCTGTCACCAACTAAAAATCAAAAAACCTCACCACGAATTACGTCCCCTAGCTTGGTTTAGGGCTGGGAGATATAATCTGTTAGATTGAGGCTTTTTGAATAGGTTGATATAGAGGCTGAAAACGTGTATCACATCTTCTGCATACACGTTTTCATATTATTTAGTCATTCATTTTGGCTCATATCGAAAGTCTGACACTTTTGAGTTTGTTCGCGAGTAAAGCGTGTCCATCGAAAATCGGCTAGGGAGACTTATACTCCCCGCGTGCACGTTCTCGATGGTTTGATCGATATACGCGTTTTCCGCTTCTAAATATTCGACAACGAGGTCTTTATACTCATCGGCAGCAGAAACTTTATGTTGCAAGCCCTCCAGTTCGGCTAAATACATGTCATTGTCCGCTTGCATGCCTTGCAATTCTTCTACCGCTCCGGGAACGTTGACGTCATCTCTCGGAATGCTCGATAACGTGAGCATCTTGATGTGATGGTCGCGTGCTGACGAAATGATTGAAGCGGCATTGAAATGAATAACGGGTCTGACGTCAATCGTTTCAACCGTTCCCGTGCTTCCGCAACCGGTTAAAGCAAGCATTGCTCCTGCGAACAGAGCGACGGATAAAAGTAACTTCTTCACCATCGATCTTCCTCCGCATCTGCTAGATTTTCTTAAGAAAGTTCATCTATCGTTTCGACCACAACCCCTGTATCCCCGGCTTTCCCCAAGTCGAGCACGGTCGGCTCTTCGTACGCCAAGACGTGAAACTCTTGTTCAAACGTCCGAATCACATAGTGGGATAGTTCGCCTCGGTACGTGTTGACACGTTCTGTCCCCATGTTCTCTGCGGCGAATCGTGTGAATCGGGACGTCTTCAGTTTCACGATTGGGTAAGCATTGCGTAGCCCTTCTTCATGCGTACTATGGTCCTCGATTGTCCCAAGAAATACCGCATATTGCTCAAAACGGATACTGATTCGGTCGCGTTCCGCGTCCCACGTCAGCAACATCGTCGGATCATTTGCCCCGAAAAACGTCCACTCAAGTGGATAATAGGTGACGCCCTTCATCTGGAACGACTCCGTCTCGAGCACATAGTCTTCCGTCGTCATCAAAAAGTTCAAATCGATTGCCACACTTGTCTCCCCCTTTCAAAAAAGCGACGTCCGAAAACGTCGCTTTTCCTCAATAAAAGATAAACCACAGTGCCGCTGCCACCAAAAACAGGCCGGCCCCGATGAAGAGAATCTTCGCTAGTCTCTCATATACCATGTCTTCACCTCACCAACGCCGCGCCGACGACGAGCGAGACCCCAATCGAAAGCAGGAACGCCATCAGGCCGACGGCGATGTTCCCTTTCCCGATCTCCTCGTTCACTTTGAGCGACGGCGTCAAAAATTCGAATAGCCAATACGTCACCAACAAGAGCACGAAGCCGAAGCTCCCTCCGACCAACACATCCATCGTCTGGTCGTGGTGGCTCTCGACGACGCGGAAGATGTTGGCGAGACCGACGATTTTCCCGCCGGTCGCGAGTGCGACGGCGATGTTTCCTTTTTGAATCTCGCGCCAATTGCTGTACGGTGTCGTCACCTCGAAGACGGCGAGACCGACGACAATCATGAGTCCCGCGATTGAATACAGACCGAGCGATTCAAGCAATACGTTCACGTTCACATTCCCCATCCGTCTGTTCCCCTCACTTCAGTTCGACGACCGTGACACCGAGTCCGCCTTCACCCATCCCACCGGGGCGCTGACTCTTCACGTGACGATGTCCTTTTAGGTACTCTTGTGTCGCCTGTCGCATCGCACCGGTCCCGAGACCATGGATGATACGGACGTTGTCATACCCGGACACGAGCGCCTCGTCGATATATTTGTCGAGGCGGGAAAGTCCTTCTTCGACCCGGACGCCGCGCAGGTCGAGCTCCGACTTCGTCGAGCTCTGACGCTTGAGCGAGCTGCCTTTCGACTGGAGCGACTGCTCTTTCGATGGGCCGATCTTCTGAAGGTCGTCCGCTTTGACGTTCACTTTCATGATCCCGACTTGGACGTTGTACTCGTTGTCGTTCAACTGCTTCACGATATAGCCCTTTTGGTTGAACGTCGTCACTTTCACTTCTTCGCCTTTACTGAACGTACGTTTCTGTTGCGCTTTTTGTTTCACTTTTTGGATCTTTTTCTCTTGGAGCGTCGGTTTCGCCGATTCAAGCTGTTTCTTCGCGGCGATAATCTCGTGCTCTTTGACGATCCCTTCTGCGCGTAGCTTCTTCAAACGGTCGATGACTTCGTTCGCCTGGCGCTTCGCCTGTTCGACGGCCTTCTCGGCACGAGCCTCGGCTTCGCCGTACATCGTGTCGCGCTCGCGCTCGAAGTCGGTCAGCTTCGCCTCGAACGCCGCCTGCTCTTCTTCAAGGTCGTGGCGTTTGACGATGAGTTCTTTCTCGAGTTGTTCGGCGCGTTGCTTGGCCGCCTCGAGCTCATTAATCATCGATTCGACTGATTCGGCGTCGGTACCGACATGGCTCCGCGCCTTGTCGATGACTTGTTCCGATAAGCCGAGACGTCGACTGATCTCGAACGCGTTCGAACGACCTGGTACGCCAATCAACAGGCGATACGTCGGGCTGAGTGATTCGATATCGAACTCCATCGAGGCGTTCATGACGCCTTCGCGATTATAGGCGTAAGCCTTCAGTTCCGAGTAATGCGTCGTCGCCGCCACGCGGGCGCCGCGTCGTTTCACTTCGTCAAGGATGGCGATGGCAAGGGCCGCCCCTTCTTGCGGATCGGTCCCGGCACCGAGCTCATCGAATAGGACGAGTGACATAAAGTCGATCTTGTCGAGCATGCTGACGATGTTCGTCATGTGCGAGCTGAACGTCGACAAGCTCTGCTCGATCGACTGCTCATCCCCGATGTCAGCATAGATGGCGTCAAAGACGGACAGCTCCGTCCCGAACTCGGCCGGTACGTACAGACCTGACTGCACCATCAGTTGGAGCAATCCGAGCGTCTTGAGCGTCACCGTCTTACCGCCGGTGTTCGGTCCGGTGATGACGAGCGACGTGAACGCCTCACCGAGCTCGACCGTGATCGGCACGACCTCATCTTGCGGGATGAACGGGTGACGCGCCTGTTTCAACTTGATTTCGCGTTCGTCGTTCAATTTCGGCTCCGTCGCTTTGAGCTGATGGCCGTAGGCGACTTTCGCGAACACGAAGTCGAGCGTGGCGAGCACGTCGAGATTGATTACGACCGAATCGGCGACACCGCCGACGAGGTTCGACAGTTCGCTCAAGATGCGGTCGATCTCGGCGCGCTCTTTCAGGCGGACTTCTTGAATCTCGTTGTTAATCGACACAATCGCCTGTGGCTCGATGAAGAGCGTCTGGCCCGATGCCGATTGGTCGTGGACGATCCCGCCGAACGCTTGGCGGTACTCCATCTTGACCGGGACGACGTAACGGTCGTTCCGGATCGTGACGATGGCGTCTGACAGCATCTTCGCGTTGTTGCGGAGGATGTTGTCGATTCGTGAGCGGACGCTGCCCTCGAAGCTGCGGAGCTGGGTCCGGAGGCCACGGAGTCGGTCGCTCGCCGAGTCTTGGACCGTGCCTTGGTCGTCGATGGCGTGACGGATCGACTGTTCGACCTCAATCAGCTTCGTCAAGCGCTCGGCATACTCATCGAGGCGCGGGATGCGGAGGTCTTCATTGTCCTCGTGCAGCTTCTCAAAGAAGTTCTTCACTTGGCGGCCGCTGTACATGACGGCGGCGACGGCGAGCAGTTCGCTCGTCGACAGGACCGAGCCGATAGCGGCCCGCTTCACTTCACTGCGGACGTCGGTCAGCCCGCCGAGCGGGAGACGATCTCGGAGTCGGACGACCTCGGTCGCCTCGCGGGTGACGTTCAAGTTCGACAATACCCGGTCGTACGTATAGTCGGGTTGCATGTTGAGCGCCCGTTCTTTCCCGAGCGTGCTCGCGGCGTGGGCGGCGAGCTGCTGGCGTAGTTTTTCATATTCTAAAACGCGTAACGCGTGATCCATCTAGCATGTTCCTTTCTGTCGCTTCGCGTCGATGAACGCCTTGGCGTCCTCGAACGAGAGGCAGTTGATGATGTCTGACGGTTCGAGATAGGCTTTCCGGGCGTGCAGGACGCCGAGTGCCATATCTTCCATCATATCAGGGTGGTGCGTGTCGGTGTTGATCATCAGTTTGACGCCGGCCGCCTTCGCTTTCTTCAGCGTCGAGGCCGTCAAATCGAGCCGGTTCGGGTTCGCGTTCAACTCGAGCGCCGTCCCCGTCTCTTTGGCGAGGGCGATCAAGCGCTCCTCATCGATCGGATAGCCGTCACGGCGCCCGATGAGGCGGCCGGTCGGATGGGCGATGACGTTGACGTACGGCGAGCGGCAGGCGTTCTCGAGCCGGGCCATGATCTCGTCGACGGATTGGTCCATCTTTGAGTGAATCGAGGCGACGACGTAATCGAGCGTCGCCAAGAACTCGGGCTCATAGTCGAGCGTCCCGTCCGGGCGGATGTCCATCTCGACACCGCGTAGGACGTGCATGTCGTGTTTCTTCGCGGCCTCAAGGATTTCTTCTCCTTGCGCCTCGAGCCGTTCCTCGGTCAAGCCGTTGACGAACGACATGTATTTGCCGTGGTCGGTGATAGCGATCCACTCGTAGCCGCGTGCTTTCATCGCCGCGACGAGCTCGTCGACCGTCAGCTTCCCGTCCGACCAGACCGTGTGCATATGCGCGTCGGCCTTGATGTCGTCGAGTGTGACGAGTTTCGAGATATCGTGCTCGAACTCAAGGTTCCCTGCCCGGAGCTCAGGCGGGATGAACGGCAGACCGTAGCGTTCGAACAGCTCGGCTTCCGTCTCCGGTTGCCAGAGGCCGTCCGCTGTCTCGACCCCATACTCGGAAATCGACTCACCCTTCGCCTTGGCGAGCTGGCGCATGCGGACGTTGTGGTCTTTCGAGCCGGTGAAGTGATGGAGCGTCGCAGCGAAGGCACCCGGTTCGACCATGCGGAAGTCGATCGACACCATCTCCTCGCGCTCAAGGACGAGCGACACTTTCGTCTCGCCGGCCGCGATGACCTCGTTGATGAACGGGAGGGCGAGCAGCTTATCGCGGAGGGCGACAGGTTCCTCGGTCGCGATGATGAAGTCGAGGTCTTTACACGTCTCCTCGGCACGGCGGAAACTGCCTCCGACCGAATGGCGCAAGACGAGCGGCTCGGCTTCGAGCACCGTCTCAATCTCTTCAACGACCGGACGCATCATGGCGTACGCCAAACGTTCCGGACGTGACTCGAGGTTCCTTGCCGCCGTGAGCAACTTCTCGACGCTCTTGGCCCCGAATCCCGGCAGGCTTGCGGCCGTGCCGTCCTCTAACACGGTAATCAGCGTCTCGAGGTCGACGACGCCGATCTCACGGAACTTGGCGAGCTTCTTGCCGCCGAGCCCTTGGATTTTGAGCAGTTTCATGAGACCGTACGGGATCTCTTCTTGGAGTGACTCGAGCACTTCACTGCGGCCCGTGTCCCGCCACTCTTCGAGGACGGCGGCCGTCCCTTTGCCGATCCCAGAGATCGTCGTCAAATCCTCGATGTCCTCGAGCTCGAGCTCCATGTTCTCGAGCGCCGTCGCGGCTTTCCGGAAGGCGTTGATCTTGAACGGGTTCTCCCCTTTAATCTCCATATATTGCGCGATCTTTTCTAACAGCATCATCGCTTCAACTTTATTCATTGAAATTCCCCCTTTTCCATACAGAAAAGACCGAGACACAAGCACTAGCTTGCATTCCGGCCTGTCGTGTTACAACATCTTATTCGAGAACCATTCTGAGAGGTATGGCGTGTCTTGAATGATGTACGTCGCGAGCGACGAGTTATCGACCGCACTTTGGACGCTTGCCATCGGCACGAAGGCGATGACCCATAAAATGAAGAACGTGATCACATACGCCTCGAAGAAACCGAGGACGGCACCAATGATGCCTTTCAATTGGCGCAAAATCGGCAAGTCCGTCAAGAAGTCGAGCATCGATAGGATGAGATGCAAGACAAGTTTCGTGACGACGAACAACACGACGAACCAAAAGACGTTATAAAATGTCATCTCGAGCCCCGTGAGCGCGTTTAAATCGATGACACCTTTCGGAAGCGTTCCATCGAGTTGCGACGGATACGGAATCCAAAGCTTGAACGCTTCGGCGAGATCACGGTAGTATGCATTGGCGACGAGGAAACTAATGATGAGCGCGACCCAATGGCCGAGCTGCAAGATCGCCCCGCGACGGAACCCGTTAACGATTCCGATGAACAAGAAAAACAGTATAAGTAGAGTAACCATAAAGTGATTTATTCTCCCGTATTTCGTTTAGTTTTGACGTGATCGCTCGCGATTTGGATAGCGGCGAGCACCGCTGCCTGACGAGCGTCTAGATGAGGGGACTGTTCACGAATCTCACGGATTTTGCTATCGACCAGAAAGCCCACTTCCCTCACATGATCGGCCGGCTCTTCGCTGACGATCGTATAGTCTTGACCCGCGATATGAATTGTTGTTCGTTGTACCTGCACGCGTCACCCCTCCTTTACGTCTATTCAAAATTAATCATAACATCGTTTGTATATTAGGAAAAGAAGAAGGTCCCTCGCTTTTCCACTCCAACATTTTGTAATACCCTATTTCAAAGTTGTCAAACATCAATCTTCATTGAAAAATGAAAGATAGGGTGGCAATACCGCATGAAATGTGCGAAAATAGCAACAATTCAAACATCAAGAGAGGATGATTTATTTGAAATTACGCATTGGCCTTCTAGGTCGCATCATCATCGCTATCGCATTCGGGATTCTACTCGGTAGCATCGTACCAGAAAGCCAGAACTGGATTGTCCGGACGTTCGTCACGTTCAACACGGTCTTTGGACAGTTCCTAGGCTTCGCCATCCCACTCATCATTCTCGCCTTCATCATTCCAGGAATCGGGGAACTTGGAAAAGGCGCTGGGAAATTGGTCGGTTTGACGGCACTGATCGCATACGTATCGACAATCGTTGCCGGGACGCTCGCCTACTTCGCGACGAGCAACCTGTTCCCACAAATTTTGACACGTAACAACGCGTCAGCTGAAAGCCCGGAGGAAGCGCTCTTAAAAGGCTTCATGGAATTCGAGATCCCACCGGTATTCGGCGTTATGACGGCGCTCATTCTCGCATTCGTCATCGGCATCGGGATTGCCGCCATCGAAAGCAAGCGCTCGCTCGATTTGGCCATGGATTTCCGCGATATCATTGAACTACTCATCAGCAAAGTCATCATTCCACTATTACCGATTCACATCGCCGGAATTTTCATGAACATGACGTATGCCGGACAAGTCGCTGAGATTCTCTCGGTGTTCTCGCTCGTCTTCGTCACAATCATCGTCCTACACTTGACGATGCTCTTGATTCAATACTCGATCGCAGGGGGTCTCAACAAAGAGAACCCGCTTCGCCTCTTGAAGACGATGATGCCGGCTTACTTCACGGCCATCGGGACACAGTCGTCAGCGGCGACAATCCCGGTCACGCTTCGCCAAGCGAAAGCGAACAACACGGACGAGGGCGTCGCCAACTTCGTCGTCCCGCTCTGTGCGACGATCCACTTGTCAGGGTCGACCATCACGCTCACATCGGTCGGTGTCGCCCTCATGTACTTGAACGGCATGCCGATGTCTTACGCGATCGTGCTTCCGTTCATCCTCGCCCTCGGCGTCACGATGATCGCGGCACCAGGCGTACCAGGTGGAGCCGTTATGGCCTCACTCGGTTTGTTCGGTTCAATCCTCGGGTTCGATGCGACGATGCAAAGTCTCGTCATCGCTCTCTATTTGGCACAAGATAGCTTCGGCACGGCGACGAACGTCACGGGAGACGGGGCCATCGCCAAGATCGTTCATTACTTCAAACGCAACACGAAACTCCTCGACGACGCGAAAGCGCGCGAAGAAATCGCATAATACGCTCCAAAATTTGATAGAATGAGGAAAACGGGCAGGCCACGCGGTTTGCCCGTTTTTCATACATACGAAGAAAGGGTGTTTACATGGAACTGATTCGTTGGAACGACCTATCCGGATTTGAAGAACGTGTCATGCCCCACCTGCTCGAACATGAGGCCGAGAACAGCTTGATGATTGGCGTGCTCGATGCCATCAAGCAAGGCCGATACGAGTCGTATCATCAACTGACCGTCGAAGATGACGGTGATGTGCTCGCAATCCTGCAAGTGACGCCGCCCCATCCGCTCAACTATGTGCTCGTGACGCCCGAGCGAGAGGATGACGTCCTTCGTCTGCTCGTGCCTGAACTATTAAATGGTGATATCCCATTCACCGAGGTCGTCTCGCAAGCCGATCTAGCGATGAATTTCTACACGCTCTGGTACATCCTGACGGCGCGAGAGCCGAAAGTCTTCATGGAGCAGGGTCTGTATCGTCTTGATCACGTCAACGACATCCCGCTGTCGGAAGGGTCGATGCGACGGGCGACCGAGGACGATGAGACGTTCCTCGTAAAGGCGTATAACGCGTTTGAAAAAGAAACCGGTTTGCCGGTCTCGTCGAAGGCAGACGCAAAACAAAAGATTGCGACGATGCTCGAGAATCAAGAAGTGTACGTCTGGGAAGTCGACGGCAAGGTCGTTTCCTGCGCGAAGAAATCACGTGAGACCGCGAACGGCGTCAACGTCTCGTTCGTCTATACACCGAAAGCGTTGCGCAAGCGCGGCTATGCCCGTTCGCTCGTCGCCGAGCTGAGCCGGGAGCTCTTGACGTCGAAACAATATTGTACGCTCTATACGGATTTGAGCAACCCGACATCGAACAAGATTTACAAAGAAGTCGGCTATCAAAAAATCTTCACTTCGGCATGGATTCGATTGCCTAGCTGATTCGTGTCGCCTCCCCTATACTGTAGGTGGAGGCGATTTTTGATGAACAGATTATTCGGTTGGTGGCTCCGCATCCCACGCCGGATCCGGATGACCGTCTTGACGCTCGCCACGCTCGCGGTGCTCGGCTATATGGTCTTCCTCGGCGGGAGGAGCATGCTCGACGACCCGAACTGGGACACGCTCTGGCTGAGCGTGATTGGCGCCGCCCTTTTGACCTTTATCACGTACAAGGCAACAAAAAAGTGATCGACGCGTTTGTCGATCACTGTCTTTATGTTTAGAAGAATAATGCTGGGTTGACTGTGCTTCCCGCGCTCGAAGATGAGTACGAGTAGCCACCACGGTGAATCTCGAAGTGAAGGTGTGAACCTGTCGAGTTCCCTGTGCTACCCATGCCGCCAATGTTTTGTCCTTGTGACACGCGTTGACCCGCAGAAACGGATATTGAGTTCATGTGAGCATATACTGTCGTCCATACTTGTCCGTTGATCACGTGTGCGATCATGACCTGGTTTCCGTATGCGCCACTCCAACCTGCACGGAGGACCGTACCTGTTTGTGCTGCATAGATCGGTGTACCGACTGGACCTGCGATATCAAGAGCGTTGTGGAACGAGTAGCCGTTCGCTCCGCTTGCTGGACCCCATCCTTGTGTGAGGCGACCGCTTGCTGGACGTTGGAACATGCCACCGCTTGCTGGTACTGAAGCTGCTGCCGATGCTGTCGGCGTGTTGACTGCGCTCGCAGCAGAGTTTGAGCTCTGTTGTTTCTTCGCTGCCGCTGCTGCCGCTGCCGCACGTTTGGCTTCTTCGGCCGCACGACGTTGTGCTTCCATTTCAGCTTTGATGGCTTTTTCTTGTGACTTGAGTGTTGACTCCATTTCTTGGAGGCTCACCAATTTCGATTCGAACTTCACTTTTTCAGCGTTGAGTTTCTTGATCTTCGCTGCGCGCTCTTTCATTTTCTTGTTGAGCGTCTTTTGACGTTGTTCGAGTTCTTCTTTTTGTTTCACGAGAGCGTCGCGCTCGGCTTTCAATTCAGCTTGCGCTTTCGCCAATTTTTCTTTTGTCGCTTGGTACTCTTCGAAGATTTGCTTGTCGTTCTCTTGGATCGTACCAGCTGTGATCATGCGTGTGAGCAAGTCACCGAAGTCTTTCGAACCGAAGATGAACTCTGCCCAGTCGATCGAACCGCCGCCATTTTTTTGCATTGTGGCCATGCGCTCTTTCATGAGCTCTTCTTGTGCCTTCATCTTCGCTTCATATTGTTTGATTTGCTTTTGAAGGGCTGCGATTTTTTGTTGTGTCGCACGAATCTCAGCTTTCTTTTGCGCGACGTCGTTGATGACGTCTTGGAGTTCAGCGTCTAACTTGTTGATTTCTTGCTGCTCTTTGCTGATTGCCTGTTCACGTTTTTGGATCGAGGCGTTCGCTTTGCTCTGTTCACTGCTATTCTTTTGTTGTTGCTGCTGCACCTTTTTCTGTTTGTCTGTAAGTGACGCTGCATAGCCAGGTGTCGTGCCGCTAATGAGAAGAGCTCCTAAAGTGACGGTTGCTGCAAATTTCTTCAAGTTAACCAATGTGCTTCCCTCCGCTGAGTTCTGTGAATTTCTATATAAAATAGATCGAATAATTTATAAGTTAAAACGCGAATTCCTGTATCGCTCTGAGACTCATTATAGCAATCTAAACCTAAAGTTATTTTACACTTATATTTCATTCGCATTACATTGACCTGTTTTAGGTTTTATACGTTTAAAAATGGGGGTATAAAGGGATTTCTCATTTCCCCATGTCACAAAAACGTTATAAATAAAAAAGAAAAGCACTTCTTGAAAGCGCTTTCCAAATAACTACCTATATGATTTTTTTACCACCTTGGGGAGACATACCCCGATCGCGACCGGTTCGTCCGGCCGTGTTTCCACAAATAATAACCGCCAACGAGAAGGGCGCCACAGCCTGCCCCGAAACTGTCGAGCAGGATATCCTGAATGAGCGGCGTCCGCTCCGGCGTCAGGCTTTGATGGAACTCATCAAAGATGGCGACCGTATTCGCGAGCGTCCAGGCAAACAAGATTGTCAGACCGGCATGGAGTCTTGTCCGCGACACGGCTTTGACGAGAAGTGCCCCGAGAGCGAAGAAGACGGTGAAGTGCGCCGCTTTCCGAATCAAGAACTCAATCAAGCCGACGCTCCCTTTCGCCTCGAGCGATACTGGTCCTCCGGCGTACTCGAAGTCGACGGTCGACAGCATCGGTTCGGCCCACGTCCAATCGATGCGTTCGAGCGGTGAGACGATACTCTGGTCCGAGTATGGGGTCGCGCTCGAGAAGAATAAGCCAATCAGGATCAAACTGATCCATATAAATTCATTTTTCAGTATGTACATAACACCGTTCCTTTCTACAACGAGTCTCATTATACGCCGTCCATCATGTTTCATTGTAACAACGACTTCATCATTTCATGACAATTTGATTGCGGACGACCGGTTCAAAGTCGTGTCTTGAAATTCCGATTGTTATAATGAAAACAAAAAGGGGGAATCAACATGATCTATCAATATGAAGCGGCCGACATGAGCGGCAAGCTCCAACCGCTATCCAAATACGAGGGGGACGTCCTGTTGATCGTCAACACGGCGAGCAAGTGCGGCTTCACACCACAGCTCGACGGGCTCGAGAAATTATATGAACGTTACCAGGGGCAAGGGTTCCATATCCTCGGCTTCCCATGCAACCAGTTTGGCAATCAAGATCCGGGCTCGAACGAGGAAATCAGCGAGTTCTGTCAATTGAACTACGGCGTGACGTTCCCGATGTTCGCCAAAGTCGACGTGAACGGGAAAGACGCCCACCCGATCTTCCAATACTTATCGAAAGAAGCACCTGGCCTGCTCGGCTCGAAGACGATCAAGTGGAACTTCACGAAGTTCCTCGTCGACCGGAAAGGCAACGTCATCGAACGGTTCTCGCCGCAGACGACACCGGACGAGATCGAGACGGCGGTCAAACGCCTGTTATAAGGAAAAGGATGGTCCGCCACAATCCGGCAGGCCATCCTTTTTGTTAACGCGGTGTGATGAAGTTGATCGTGTAGAACGGGCTCGACTCCTCATTATAGACGAGGCCGACCGACACGTGCGTGAAACCATCTTTCAAAATGTTTTCCCGGTGGCCGAGCGAATTCATGAGTCCCCAGTGGGCGTGGAAGACGCTCATCTGCCCCATCGCCAAGTTCTCTCCGGCGAGGGAGTAGGCGATGCCGGCCTCATTCATCCGCTCGAACGGGTCGCGGCCCTCGGGATCGGTATGGCTGAAGAAGTTGTTGCGGGCCATGTTCTCACTATGGGCGCGCACGACCGGGAGCAGCGGTTCGTAGTCAGCGAGCGCCGACAATCCAAACTTCTGACGGTCCCAGTTCATGAGCATCCGCATCAACTGTTCGTTCGCGACGAGATTGTCTTCCGACACGTCGCCGTAATAGCCGTCACTCGACTCCTCGACGTCCCGGTCGACAGTGAGCACGGCCTTTAGCTTGTCCTCATCGTGCTGATCGAAGAAGAGCGTCACATAGTCGTCGTCGATCGCATAGACGTTGAATGATGGGTCGTCCGGGATCAAATAGCGTTTGAGTCCCTTATTATACGACTTGACCTCATCGAAACCGATTTGCTCAACTTGTTGCCGTGTCGTCTCACCCACGACGAGTCCTTCATAGACGCTCCCCGTCTCGAACTGGTAATGGCCTTTCTTCGAACCGTCGTCATCGATCAACTCGAGGCTCCGGTCCCCGCCCTTCTCGAGCAAGTACCAGTCATGCCCGGCATATTGGCTCGTGAAGCGCGGCGCGTCGGTCGCACGTTCCTGTTGTTCTTCCGCCACTTCCGTCGACTTCACTTGAACGCTCGTCGGCGCCGACACGTTCGGCACTTCATACTTCCAGGCCGCATACATGCCGATCGCGAGTAATAGAATCACTAGTTTACGAAACATCGCGTCTCCTTTCGAAAAAACTACTCCTGTCGCTCACCGAAGTCACGCAGTCGTGTCTTGATATCGATGAGCATCTGCATATAAGCGACGTACGTCGCTTCATCTATATTCAGCATACCACTCACTTTGACCGGTACGTCTTCGGCCTGCTCACGCAGTGCGCTGCCGGACGGCGTGAGGGATAAGAGGACGCGACGCTCGTCGTCGGTCGCCCGGACTTTCTCCACGTAATCGAGCTGAATCAAACGTTTCACGAGCGGCGACAGCGTGCCCGAGTCGAGCGTCAGTCGGTCGCCGAGTTGTTTCATGTCGATATTGTCTTCTTCCCACAAGACGAGCATGACCAAGTACTGGCTATACGTCAGCTTGAGCGGCGCGAGAATCGGCCGATACAGGCGCGTCAATTCTTTCGAGGCGGTATAGAGCTGAAAACAAATCTGATGCTCTAATGTTAACGAACTTTTCATGTCATTTCCTCCGGCTATAGTCTTAGGACAAGCATATCACTTGCTTATCTGTTTGACTGCCCTATAATTAAATTGTGCACAACTTAATTGCCTAAAAACGAAATGGAGGAATTGAATCATGAAACCATTATTCACAGCTTCAGCAACTGCAATCGGTGGCCGCGAAGGTCGCGTTACATCGACGGACGGCGTCATCGACTTGAACGTCTCAATGCCTGGCTCAAAACACGCGGACGAAGCGACGAACCCGGAGCAACTCTTCGCAGCGGGTTATGCGGCATGTTTCGGTAGCGCCTTGAACCTCGTTATCGGCAAAGAACGTATTAAAACAGATGGCACGAACGTCACAGGACACGTGACGCTCAACCAAGACGATGAAGGCTTCTTCATCTCGGTCGAACTAGAAGTCGAGATCAAAGGTGTGGATCAAGCGACGGCGGAACGTCTCGTCGAAGCGGCACACCAAGTTTGCCCGTACTCGAAAGCGACACGCGGCAACGTCGACGTCAAGTTGACTGCCAAAGCAGCATAATTCGATGGCCCGCTTCCGAGCGGGCTTTTTTTTGCGTCTCCCTACTCTACGGAGTAGAATGAAGGAACGATAGACAAGGAGAGGAGGCGGATGATGTTCAAAGGAAAACGAAAATATGTGACGTTCGGCCTTGGGGTCGCATTTCTTCTCGCCGCCTTCTATAACGGCCTGACCGTCCGCAATTATGCGGTCGAGTCGGACAAGCTCGAGGCAGGACAATCGTTCCGAGTCGTCCTGCTGTCGGACTTACACGGCTACTCGTACGGGGACGACCAGCGCGTCTTGATCGATAAAGTACGAGACCAAGCACCGGATTTGATCGCCCTGCCCGGTGATATCCTCGACCGCTTCCGCTCCCCCGACGCCTCGTTCGAATTGATCGAGGGGCTACAAGGGATCGCGCCGATGTATTTCGTGACCGGCAATCATGAGATCGACGGCTCGGACGATTTCGTCCGCCACGACGTCAAGGACGTATTTCGCTCCTATGGTGTGACCGTGCTCGAGAACGAGACCGCGTCAATCAATGTCAACGGCGTCGACGTCCTCGTCGGCGGACTCGAGGACCCATTGCGGACGTATACGGAAAACATCCACGGCAGCTGGGAAAAGACGGCATTGACCTCACTCGGTGATGTCGACACCGAGACGGCGTTCAGTCTGCTCTTGTCACATCGGGCCGAGCAGGTCGAGACGTACGCCGCCTTACCGTTTGACCTCGTCCTCTCAGGCCATGCCCACGGCGGGCAGGTTCGAATTCCCTATTTATTGAACGGGCTGTACGCGCCGGACCAAGGCTTCTTCCCGAAGTATGCCGGCGGTCTATATGAGCACGAGACGTTCACCCACGTCATCGGTCGCGGCTTCAACTACAGCGTCAGTGTACCGCGCGTGTTCAACCCACCAGAGATCGTCGTCATCGACGTCGCTGGGACCGGGGCTCCTCAATGAGCCCCTTTTCCTATTTTCCCTAAAAATCGGATTCGCATGCACCGAGTGCGGGTACAGTATCCATGTTGTGACTTACCTGTTTTTGAAAAAAGGAGGAAGTGGACATATGCGTGCTGTTACCTATCAAGGAACGAAGAACATCGAAGTCAAGGACGTGAAAGACCCGGAGATCGAGAATCGGGAAGAGATTATCGTCAAGATCACATCGACGGCCATCTGTGGATCGGATTTGCATATTTATCAAGGGAACATGCCAACCCGTCATGGGTTCATCATCGGCCATGAGCCGATGGGCATCGTCGAAGAAGTCGGACCGGACGTGACAAAGGTCAAAAAAGGCGACCGCGTCGTCTTGCCGTTCAACGTCTCGTGCGGCCATTGCTTCTATTGTGAGAACGACATGGAGAGCCAGTGCGACAACTCGAACCATGCCCCGCACACCGACGCCGGCGGGTTGTTCGGTTACACCGAGCAGTTCGGGAACCATCCCGGCGGTCAAGCCGAGTACTTAAAAGTACCGTATGGAAACTTCATGCCGCTCGTCATCCCGGAGTCGTGCGAGCTCGATGACGAGGCGCTCCTGTTCTTATCGGACGTCATCCCGACGGCGTGGTGGAGTCTAGACAACGCGGGTATGAAGGCTGGCGACACGGTCGTCGTCCTCGGATCGGGGCCGGTCGGTCTGATGACGCAAAAGCTCGCCTGGGTGCGCGGCGCGAAACGTGTCATCGCCGTCGACCCCGAAATCTATCGTTTGAATCGGGCCAAGCTGTCGAACAACGTCGAGACCGTCCTGTTGAAAGACCCGGTCGAAACCGGCAAATACATCCGCGAGATCACGGGTGGCGGCGCCGATATCGTCGTCGACTGTGTCGGGATTGACGGGAAGAAATCACCAATCGAGAAAGTCGAGCAGAAACTCATGGTCCAAGGCGGCACGCTCAGCGCCATCAAAGTCGCCAAAGAAGCCGTCCGTAAGTTCGGTATCGTCCAATTGACCGGTGTTTATCCGATGAACTACAACCAGTTCCCGATGGGCGACTTCTTCACACGCAACGTCACATTGAAGACCGGACAAGCCCCGGTCATCCACTATATGCCCGAGTTGTTCCAAATGATCGTCGACAAGAAGTTCGACCCGACCGACATCATTACGCACCGCTTGCCGCTCGAACAAGCGGCCGACGCCTACAAAATCTTTAATGATCATCTCGACGACTGCGTCAAAGTCGTCTTGAAACCATAACGAACAAGCGGTCCCCGACAGATGTCAGGGACCGCTTGTTTATTTACCAGATCGTCCGTTCTTCGCAACATTGTGCTTCCCGTTCGATTTGAACGGTCGAACGCTCGAACGTGGCGAACTGTCGGATTCGTTTCGTCACCTCACGCAAGACGCGCTGGTCGTCCGTGTCTGCCCCGATCAAGACGTGGCACGTGACGGCGAGTTCGTTCGATGAGATTGACCAGACATGTAAGTCATGGACTTCTTTGACGCCATCGACGCCACCGAGTTCACGTTGCATCGCCACGACGTCGATTTGGTCGGGTGTCCCTTCCATCAAAATATGGATCGCCTCCCGCGTCACGCGGTAGCCGCTCAACAAAATCAGGACAGCGACGAACAGACTCGCGATCGGGTCGGCAAGCGTCCATCCGAACGCCATAATCAATACGGCCGCCGTGATGGCACCGACCGAGCCGAGCAAATCGCCGAACACGTGCAACAGTGCACTGCGGACGTTCAAGTTGTCACGTTCACCCCTCATGAGCAGCCAGGCCGCGAGTACGTTGACGAGTAGTCCGATGATGGCGACCGTGAGCATGCCCCCGCTCAAAATCTCAGGCGGGGCGAACAAGCGCTGATACGCCTCGATGATGATGTAGATGGATATGACGAGCAGCGTCAATCCGTTGACGAATGCCGCCAAAATCTCGAACCGCCGATAGCCGAACGTGCGCTCCGGCGTCGCCTGCCGTGCCCCGAACCGTACGGCGAGAAAACTGAGTCCGAGCGCGGCGGCGTCACTGAGCATGTGGCCCGCATCCGACAAGAGCGCCAAACTGTTCGTCCATAATCCGCCGATGACCTCGACGATCATGAACGTCGCGATCAGGACGAACGACCAGAATAACGCCCGTTGATTCGTCGTATGGTGATGATGGTCATGTCCGTGGTGATCGTGATGTGCACCCATACCATCCCCTCCTCTCCCTTTCATTCTATACCTTTCTCCTTTAACATTCAAACGTTCGTTTGAATGAATACATAAAAACAATCGCCGAAAGGGATGTCCTCTCGACGATCGTCATTATTTTTGTTCGAGCCGGACCCGCATGACCCCGTCATATGGGAACAACTTCAATTGTCGCGTCTCGCCCTCATACCAACTGCCGGCGCTTTGACTGCTCGTCGCCGTCATATCAGGCGTCGCGACCGCTTGGCGGTCCCAGTCGATCGCCTTCACCTGCTGGTCACGCACCATCAAGAAGAAACCGTCATAGAAATGATATTCGTTCACTTGGTCACGCTGGACGGCTTTCGGGGCACCGAGCGTGGCGCGGACGCTCGAGATATCTTGTCCGAGCCATTCAAGCGTCGCCGGGTCGGCCGTAGGGACGACCGTTTTCCAGGCCGCAGTCACATCTTCGTCCGAGACACTCGTCGCTTCTTTCGTCACTTGCGCTTCCGTCACCCAACCGATCGTCCGCTCGTTCAATTGGAGCTTGACGAAACCACTGACGGCCTCGAGTTGTTCGAAACGGTCGCCGAGGTCGGCCTCATAGATGACCGTCACCCGGTCATCGGCAAACACTTTCGTATACGGCGCCGCGATATAGACGAACACCCCGTCGGTCTCGTCAGCCTCTGCTTCCGCCTCGGTCTCCTCTGTCGCTTCCGTCTCACTGTTGACCGATTCGGTCGCGATGTCGTCCGTCTCCGGCAACGCCGACTTCTTCGAGTCCATGAGCGCCGCGAAAGCGATGACGCCGATGAGCGAGGCGATCAACAACACCACTGTCGCTGATTGCCAAAACCGTTTCCGTTTCCGTGACGCTGCCCGTGATACCCGTACTTCTTCTTTCATGTTCTTCCACCCCTATTTGTTTCGTCCCTTCTCCGATTCGGCAAGAGGGATCCCGTTTCCTGCCTCGTCGAAGAAAATTTGCGGCTCGCTCGTCAACGTCTCGAGCGTCCGCAGCGTCGCGTCGACGTCGACCGGAGGTTTTGTATCACCCGACTCAAGGACGCGCACCGTCTTTCCGAGCTCGATCGTCCGGTCCGTCAATCGATGGAACGTCCGGTCGTGCGAGATAAGGATCAACCCGCCCCGGTATACGTCGAGTGCGGCTTCGATTTGTTCTCGCGTCGCCACATCCAAATAGTTCGTCGGCTCATCGAGCGCGAGCAAATCCGCATCCGAGAAGTAGAGGATGAGGAAGGCGATGCGACACTTCTCCCCCATGCTCGCGTCACGGATCGGCTTATACACCTCATCGCGGCGGAATAAGAAGTGCGCCAAAAGCGTCCGTGCCTCCGTCTCTGTGATGTCGCTCTCGGCGAGAAGTGCGTCGAGCAACGCCCCGTCTTTCGGCAATCGCGCGAGCGTCTGCGAGAAATAGCCAACCTTCAGTTTCGGGTGACGCTTGATGTCCCCTGCCTCCGGTGCGAGTTCGCCGATCAATAGTTTCAAAAGCGTCGTCTTCCCACTTCCGTTCGGACCGACGATGGAGATGCGGTCACCCCGGTTCACCGTGAACGAGAGGTGCTCAAAGAGGGGTTCCTCATAACCGAACGAGACGTCGTCGACCGTGATCCACGTCTTCGCCTCGAGCGGGTCGGCTTGGAAACGGACGGAGACGTGGGCCGCGTCTTTCGGGCGATCGGGCCGAGAACCTTCGAGTTGCTCGAGCTTACGTTCCCTTGCCTTCATTTTGACGGCGAGGTTCGCCGCGCCTTTTTGCGCGCCGGGACTCCGCACGCTCGCCGTCGCTTTCGCTTTCAAATGCCAGCCCTTATATTGGGCGATCATATCGAGCAGCTCCGACTTCCGCGCTACGTAGCGGGCATGGGCTCGCTCGTCGCGTACACGTTCCTCGGCCTTCTGGTGTTTATAGGCCGTGTAGTTGCCAGGATAGCGGACGACTTTCCCTTCGTCTAATTCAAGGATGACCGTCGCAACATCGTCGATGAACTGGCGGTCGTGGGAGATGGCGAGCACCGTACCCGGAAACTCGTTCACCCAGCGCGTCAGCCACTCGATTGAGTCGACATCGAGATGGTTCGTCGGCTCGTCTAAGAGGACGATATCGACATGTCGCATCGTGAGCCGAGCAAGTTGGGCCCGTGTCTGTTCACCGCCGCTCAACTCTCGGAGCCGGATCGAGTCCTGTGCGTCGAGACCGAGCCGTTTGAGCGCTCGTCTCGCTTCGGTCTCGAGTCCGAAGGCGTCAGTTGCGAGCGCCTCGTCGTATGCTTCAAGCACGCGCGCCGTGTCACCTGATGTGACATCCATGTAGAGCGGATAGCGCTGCGGGTCGCCTTGCATGACGTAGTCCAGCGCAGTCTCTTCTCCGTCAAACACCGTCTGTTCGACGACACCGACCGAACCTAAGACGTCGATCGTGCCTGCTTGTGGGGTCAGCTCGCCGATAAGCAGCTTGAACAGCGTCGTCTTGCCGGACCCGTTCTGTCCGAATAAGATGGCCCGTTCTGCTGCCGCCACGTCGAACGAGACGTTGTCGAATAATGGTTGCCGGTCGTGGTCGAACCGGACTTGTTGGATTGATAACATATTGTTTCACCTCGCTAATTGTTCGGATACGCGATGAAACAAAAAACACCATCCGCTCAAAAGCGATGGTGTGAAGAGCTCCGGTCAAGCGGAAAGAAGGGTTACCCCCGTAGCCTGAAATTGGACACACTTCACCCGTGACTGTTCGTGCGAACAGTGATGATTCGTTTCATCAGTTGAGGGCGTGTGACTTTTTCATGGCACGTTGTACCTTCCTTTCCTAAGTTATTGCAACCGTACCAAATTGAAAGCGGATTCGCAAGGGGTGCCCCACAATCTCCCATTTTTTCTACACCTTCCGGCGGATGCAAGCGCGTCACGCAAGCGGTATGATTAAACCAACTTAGATGATGAGGTGACTGCCATGAAATTACGAAACCTACTCGTCCCGAGCGCTGTCCTAGCGAGCGTCGGTACGTTCTTATATACACGATTCAAACAAAGACTGCCTCGCCCCGCCTTCAAAGTCCCGACGGTCAAGCCGGACCTCGCCTCGTTCGATGAGACGATGATCGGCGCCACCTGGGTCGGCCATTCGACCGTGCTCATCCATTGGTACGGATTAAAGATTTTGACCGATCCGGTGTTCTCGAACCGGATTGGGGTCCACGTCGGCCCGGTCACGTTCGGGATGAAACGCCATACCGCCCCCGCCCTCTCGATCGAGGAGATTGGGCACGTCGACGTCATCTTGCTCAGTCACGCCCATATGGACCACTTCGACCATAAGAGCCTGAAGCGGCTGATCACCCGCGATACGGTCGTCATCTCGGCTCCAGGCACGAGCAAACTGTTACGTAAATATCCGAGCTTACAGACGCTCGAGATGCATCCACACGACAAATTGACGCTCGCGAACGGGCTCCACGTCCAAGCGATCCCTGTCGCCCACTGGGGCAATCGTTTCCCATGGGACAAACATATGGGCTATAACGGCTACGTCTTGAAATATAAAGGGGTCCGCATGCTGTTCGCCGGGGATACGGCGTACACCGAGTCGTTCAACGGGCTCGCGAACAAAGAGCCGATCGACCTCGCCTTTTTTCCGATCGGTGCCTATCAACCCGAGTCGTTCGAGGAAGCGCACTGCACGCCGGAACAGGCATGGACAATGTTCAAACAGAGCGGAGCAAAACGCTTCTTCCCGATGCATTGGGACACGTTCGTCTTATCCTACGAACCCGTCGAGGAGCCGTATGAGCGACTCGTCGCCGCGGCAAAGCTTGAACGTGATCAAATCGTGATCAAGGCGCACGGCGAAAGCATTCGGCTGTAGCTTTCGCTTTCACTTCCGGACGATTTTCGGTAACGTAAGAGGTGAGAGGGAGGGAATCAATTTATGGAATGGACAACACTCAACAATGATGTGAAACTGCCGATGCTCGGACTCGGCGTGTACAAAGTGGAAGACGGAGCGGTCACGGTCGACACGGTCAAAGCGGCGCTTGATGCCGGCTATCGGTTAATCGACACGGCGGCCATCTATCAAAACGAGGAGAGCGTCGGCCAAGCGATTCGCGAGTCAAGCGTCCCGCGGGAAGACATCTTCGTGACGACGAAACTGTGGAACGAGTTCCACGGCTATGACGAGGCACTCCAAGCGTTCCAAGATAGCCTCGACCGGCTCGGGCTCGAATATGTCGACTTGTTCTTGATTCACTGGCCGATGCCGCGCTTCGGCAAGTTCGTCGAGACGTATAAAGCGCTCGAACAGTTGTATGAGGAAGGCAAGGTTCGGGCCATCGGGGTCTCGAACTTTGAGATCAGCCACCTCGAACAGATCATCCAGTCGTGCTCGATCGTCCCGGCGGTGAACCAAGTCGAGATCCACCCATACCTGTCCCAAAAAGAGTTGATTGCGTTCTGCCAGCGCTACGATATCCAGATCCAGGCGTGGAGTCCGCTCATGAAAGGGCGTGAGGCGCTCGAGGATCCGGTCATCACCGAGATCGCTGATAAGTACGGGAAGTCGCCGGCTCAAGTCATCTTGCGTTGGCACTTGCAGAACGGCGTCGCCGTCATCCCGAAATCGGTCACGCCGAGCCGGATTCGCGAGAATATAGAGGTATTCGACTTCACGTTGACGAAAGAAGAGATGCACGCGATCGATGGACTCAACCGCGACGAGCGGACCGGGTCTGACCCGAACGAGATGCACAAAATCCACTACTGAGGAGAGATTGTACATGTTCAAAAAACTAGCTTCTGATTTGACGGGCTTCAGCGATATCGGCGAAGTCATCGACCCGAAAGATTTTGATAAAGCGGATTCGGATGATTACGTCCTGCATGAGGACAACGAGAAGATTTATTTCTTGATCAAATCGAAATCGGACGAGTACTGCTTCACAAACTTGGCGATGATCCACCTCGACGGGACGAGTGCGATGAGTTCGAAACGCGTCTTGTACCGTTATCCTTACGCCCATTTCCCATTGAATAACGTCATGTTCGAGACGGCCGGTACGGTCGACATGGACGTCGAGATCAAGTTCACCATCGGCGACAAGCCGTACTCAATCGACGTGAACAAGAAACAAATCGAGCATGTGAAAGACTTGTACAAATCGCTCCTCGCCATCGCTGAGAAGCAACGTGAAGGCCGGAAGATGATGGAGTATGCCAACGCGTCACTCACGCATTCGGTGTCGATTTTGAGCGGGCTCCGCCAAGGCGACATGAACGTGGCGTCGACGTTCAAGGAATTGAACGAACAAAGCTTCGACTGGCTCAAAGGTCACTATCACGAGTGGAACCGCAAAGACTTCGGTGACGTGTTCGAGAAGCACATCAATAATTAACCAGGCGGTGACTTATGGATTACATGTGGCTGTTGATTGCGTTCGGCTTGTTCATGCTCGTAATTTTGACTGTATTCATCAGTAGTGTGCTCAACGCCTTGTTCCGGCACCTCCACCCGGTAATTCATATCGCTGTCATCTTGTTGTTATCGTTTGCGTATGAGCGTCTCATGTTGGATTATAATCTCTTCTGGACGCTACTCGTTCTCGTGACCATCAGTTATGCAGCACCACTTCTTGTCATCAAACTGTACAACAAAGGTGAGCGCTTCGAACGCGATCGTCTGAAATGAAATGTCCCCTAGACTCCAATCGGATTCTAGGGGACATTTTTATTTGCCTTCATCAATCAACTGTTCAGCGAGCCGTTGGAACAAGTGGCTCATATGGACGGCCGAGGCGATGGCGAGCGACTGTTGGATGCCGTTCGTCTCGTTCGTGCGTACGTTGGCGAGGAGCGTCTCGGCTTGCGCCTCGAACGCCTGCATGTTCTGCTCTTTCTGAACCTGGTACGCGTCATAGAAGTCCTCGAGCGAGAAACCCTCGTCCGACTCGTTCAACGGCCGGAGCGTCTTTTTGATGTCATTGATCGAGAGCAATCCTTTCATCTCGTAAATCAGGCTGAGCAACATCAAGTGCTCGTTCGTGTATTTCTTGTTTTTGACGGGATGGAACAGTTTGCCCTTGGCGTAGTTGTTGATCATCGTCTTCGTCAAAATCGTCTCATCGTCGCTTCGTTTCATCTTGCCGTAATGTTGCTCAAACAGCTGGATGACTTGGTCCATATATAAGTCGATCGTCGGGAGCACCTGCTTCGGCAATGTCCCTTCCGTCTCTACAATCTCGTGCGGTTTCATTGGATCACCTCCCTTTCAGTATACGGACAAACCTGATTTGTCGAAACAAAAACCTTGTTGTTCTTCCGTATACAGCTTATCATGTAGTTATGGATACTACATGACGTGATGAGGAGTGTTTTTACATGAATTCGATTTTTCGGGAACCGATTAATGCACTGACCCATTTGGCCGGGGCCGTGCTCGCGTTCGTCGCGTTGATTGCGATGACGGTGAAAGCGTCTCTGCTCGGGTCGCCGCTCGCCATCATGGCTGCGATCTTGTTTGGGATTAGCCTCGTCTTCCTCTATTTGTCGTCGGGCCTGTACCACAGCATCATCGCCTCGCCGAAAGTCATCGCTTTCTTCCGGAGAATCGATCATGCGATGATTTACGCCTTGATTGCCGGGACGTACGCCCCGCTCACGTTGCTTGCGCTCGAAGGGCCGACGCGTTGGGTGTTGTTCGGTACCGTCCACGCGCTCGCCTTGTTCGGCATCGTCTTCAAGCTCGTCTGGTTCCACGCGCCGCGCTTCTTGTCGACGGCACTTTATATCGGCATGGGCTGGTTATCGGTGTTCTTCATCGGGCCGCTTCATGAAGTCATCGGCAACGCCGGTATCTTCTGGCTCATCCTCGGCGGCGTCATGTACACGATCGGCGGGCTCATCTACGGCTTCAAACCGAAGTTCGTCAACTGGCGCGGTTGGGGCTTCCACGAGGTTTTCCACTTGTTCATCTTGTTCGGCAGTTTCGCCCACTTCGTCTGCGTGTTCTGGTACGTCTTTTAAGTCCTCCTCGTGAGGGCTTTTTTCGTGAGCACATTCATTTACTTCAAATTCAAGACATCCTACACTGACTGTAGGAGGGATTTATGATGAAAATTGAAGTTTGGTCAGACTATGTCTGCCCGTTCTGTTATATCGGCAAGCGCCGTCTAGAAGAAGCGCTCGAACAGTTCCCGCACGCGGACAACGTCGAAGTGGAGTTCAAGAGTTTCGAGCTCGACCCGAACGCCCCGACGACGGACTCGCGTTCGATTTACGAAGCACTCGCGAAGAAATACAGCATGCCGCTCGAGCAGGCGAAAGGCACGACGGCACAAGTCGCTGCCCAGGCCCGCACCGTCGGACTTGAGTACGATTTCGACAACATGGTCGTCACGGGCACACTCGACTCGCACCGATTGACGCACTATGCGAAGACGGTCGGCAAAGAGAAAGAACTGTCAGAAGCGCTCCTCAAGGCTTACTTCGTCGACGCGAAACATATCGGCGAGCACGACGTCCTCGTCGAGATCGCGACAAGTGTCGGACTCGATGCTAACGCCGTGAAAGACGTGCTCGCTTCAGACGTATACACGGAAGACGTTCGCGCTGAAGAGAAGCGTGCAAGCGACCTCGGCATCACCGGCGTCCCGTTCTTCGTCTTTGACGGAAAATATGGCGTCTCTGGCGCGCAACCGACCGAGGCGTTCACACAAGTGCTTGAGAAGACGTGGGCCGAATCGGCACCGACGCTTCAAGTGCTCTCAGGCGGTGCGACGTGCACGGACGACAACTGCGATATCTGATTTGAAAGAAGCCGAATCCCGGCTTCTTTTTTGTAGCTTTCTAAATCGTTCTGAAGGATAATTATTATTAGCTAATAAGAATCGAGGACTTAACCATATGTGGAAAAATCGCAACGTCTGGATCATCTTGACCGGGGAGTTCGTCGCCGGTCTCGGGCTTTGGCTCGGCATCATCGGCAACTTGGAGTTCATGCAGGAGAAAGTGCCGTCTGACTTCGTCAAGGCGCTCATCCTCGCTGGCGGACTGCTCGCCGGGGTCGCCATCGGGCCGCTCGCCGGCCGTCTCACCGACCAAGGCTCGAAAAAGAAAATCATGCTCATCTCAAGTATTGTCCGGGCGCTGAGCGTCCTGTTCATGTTCGTCGCCATCGAGACGGGAAGCGTGCTGTGGATGGTCGTCTTCCTCGTCTTCCTGCAAGGGTCGGCCGCGTTCTACTTCCCGGCGCTCCAAGCGGCCATCCCGCTCATCGTCAAGGAACGAGAGTTACTCGCCTTGAACGGGGTGCATATGAACGTGTCGACGCTGTCGCGGGTCATCGGGACGGCCATCGCCGGCATCTTGCTCACGCTCATCTCACTTCGGGACGTCTACTCGCTCTCGCTTGTCGCTTATCTCCTTCTCGCCGTCGCGACGTGGTTCTTGAAGATCGACGAGACGACCGTCCCGTCTGCGAAGAAAGTGGACGCCAAGTCGTCCGGCGGGTTTAAGGACGTCTTTCCGATCATTAAATCGATTCCGGTCATCTTTATGACGCTCGTCATGACGCTCATCCCGCTCCTCTTCATCGGCGGGTTCAACTTGCTCGTCATTAACATTAGCGAGCTGCAGGACTCGACGGCGATCAAAGGATGGATTTACACGGCCGAAGGGATTGCCTTCATGGTCGGTGCGTTTCTCATCAAACGGATCGGTGAGAAGTTCTCCGTGTTCTCCATCTTGTTCACGTTCTCGTTTTTGATCGGGGTCGCCCAGCTCATGCTTTACTTCGCCGACATCCCTGCCGTCTCGATCGCCGCATTCGTCTTGTTCGGCTTCTCGGTCGGCTGCTTCTTCCCGACGGCCGTGACGATTTTCCAGACACGGATGCCGAAAGACTATCACGGCCGCTTCTTCTCGTTCCGGAACATGCTCGACCGGATCGTCTTCCAAGTCGTGTTGCTCGTCACTGGCTTCTTCCTCGACTTAATCGGCTTACAGCTCATGGTCGTCTTGTTCGGGATCAGCTCGATCCTCATGACGGGTGCGTTCCTCGTCTACACGCGCAAACACAAACTTCATATCGAAACGGACGAGGCCGAACGCCTCTCTTCGTGACAAAAGCGCTGACCGAATTCGGTCAGCGCTTGTTCATGTCTTCGATGTCACGCCACCAGTTGGTCGTGTCGTTCCGTCCGTCGAGCGTGATCCGCTCACCGATTCGCGGCGTGAGCACGTCCTCTCGTGGTAAGAGCCCCACCATCTGTTCGGCTGGGTCGAACCAGGCATGGAACGATAACGTGAACGCGCCCCAATGGATCGGGAGCATCTTGTCGGCCCGCACGTCCCGGAACACCTGTGCCGTCTCAGTCGGTTGCATATGCACGTCCGGCCAACGCTCGTCGTATTGGCCGCACTCGAGCGCTGCGAAGTCGAACGGTCCGTACGCATCACCAATCTCTTTAAAGTGCGGCCCGTATCCACCGTCCCCACTGAAGAACAGGCGATCCGTCTCACCGAGGACGACCCATGACGCCCAGAGCGTCGCGTTGCGGTCAGTGAGCGAGCGGCCCGAGAAGTGCCGAGCCGGCGTGCAGACGAACGTCCATGGCCCGAAGTTGTACGTCTCGCCCCAATCACGTTCGACGATGCGTTCCGTCCCGACACCCCACCGTTTCAAGTGGCTGCCGACACCGAGTGGGACGATGAAGACCGCGACCTTGTCTTTGATTGTTTGAATCGTCGCATAGTCCAAATGATCGTAATGGTCATGCGTGAGCAGGACGACATCGATATCTGGTAAGTCGTTGAGCTCGAACGGCAAGTCCTCGCTGAACCGCTCGTTCTTTGCGAACGGGAGCGGCGACGGGCTCCGGCCGAACATCGGGTCGACGAGCATCGTCTTGCCATCCATTTGGACGAGCATCGCCGAATGGCCGAGCCAATAGATGCGGGTGAAGCTCGAGCCGAGTTTCTCGCTGAAGTCGATTGGGACGACCGGCAACCGCTCACTCGGTTTCCGAAGCGAGTCCGGGTTCAAATATTCCTTCGACATCGAGATCATGTCGTCCGTTGAAAACCGCATCGGCGTCTCGAGCTGATTGCGAAACTTGCCGTTCACGAGGTTCGGCGATCGTAGCGTTTTCGGCTTTTTCCCGAGCGGTTTATATTGGGTGAGCACGGTCCCGGTCACGGCTGCCATGCCCAACAATGAAAATAATAATGTCTTCTTCATGTTCATCCACTCCTCTACGTTTTCATTATACGGTACTAGCGCCGATTTCCCTGTTTTTGAATACAGAAAAAGACGGCACATGGCCGTCTCATGATTCTTGTAAAATCTTAATATCGTTCACGATATCCTCGAGCGGTACCTCTTGGAAACCGGGATACACTTTGATGATCTTCCCGTCTTGGTCGACGAGGTAGAAGGATGTCCCGTGATCGACTTGCGTGCCCTCTGCCGGTTTACGAACGAGCGCCTTGAAGTTCTGTTGCGCGAACGCCTCGATCTCCTCCTGCGAGTAGCCCGTCAAGAACTGCCAGTCGGCCTGTGCCAAGTCGTAGTTTGCCATGAACTCTTTGATTTTATCTGGCGTGTCGACGGTCGGGTCGACGCTGAACGACACGAACTGGACGTCCTCGACACCTTCCTCGACGAGCGCCTCATTGAGCTTTGTCATATTGTACGTCATCGGTGGACAGACCGTCTCACAGTTTGTGAACACGAAGTCGGCCATCCATACCTTCCCTTTCAAATCATCAAGACTGACCATCTCTTCATTTTGATTCATATAATTGAACGACTCGATCTCCCAGTTGAGCGGGTCTTCGATTTCGTTGCCGCATGCAGCGAGCACCACCATGAGGCTGATCAGCCCGAAAAGCATCCATTTCTTCACACGTTCCATCTCCTTCGTTGTCAGTTGCGTTTCACGCGCCAAACGAGGAGCGTGATTAAAGTAAATGCCGTCAAGGCAAGGAACGGGATCGTCACGAACCCGAACCAATTGATGTATTGCACGTTACAAGGTACGCCTGCGACACACGGTTTGATGTCGGCGAACCCGGGCACTTTTTGGACCAAGTAGTGGTACAAAGAAACGAGACCGCCGATCATCGACAGCGGCAATACATACTTCTTCACCGCCCGGTCGTCCGTGAACACGGCAACGCCGAGCAGGATGACGAGCGGATACATGAAGATGCGTTGAATCCAGCAAAGCTCACATGGCACGAACTCGCGAATCTCACTGAAGTAAAGACTGCCGAGCGTCGCTGCGAGGGCGACGAGCCAAGCGAGATAGAGACCATAACGGGTCAAGAACGACTGCTTCATGGTGTGCCTTGCTCGATCAACCGCTCAATCGTCTCATAGTCAAACGGGTCTTCGAGCATGACCCCGTTGATCATGATCGATGGGGTGAACTGGACACCGTGCTCTTTGACGAGCCCGTCATCGAGGCTCACTTGGTCGAGCACCGTCGAGTTCTCACTCAAGTCGTCCTCGAGCTTCGCCACGTCGACCGATGTCGTCTCGCTCGCAATCTCTGTCAACCGCTCGACCGTGACCCATGCCTCGTCGTGCTGCTGACTCGCCGGTTGCGCGTCATAGAGCGCCTTATGGAAATCCCAGAACGCGTCCGGGTCTTGTTTATACACCGACTCTGACGCAAGCGATGCCAAAATCGACTCTTGTCCGTGGAACAGGACGTTGATGTAGCTGAAACTGATTTTCCCGGTGTCGATATAGTCTTGCTTCAACTTCGGATAGACCGTCTCACCCCACTGTTTACAAGACGGGCATTTATAATCCCCGAACTCGACGACCGAGACGGGTGCGTCCGCATCTCCGAGCGTCGGCTGTCCTTCGGTCGACACATGCTCTGCCTTTACCGGTGCCGCCGTCTCCACTTGTTCGGCCGGCCGGTTCAAGAGAACGACCACAACGGCCACGAGGGCGACCGCGAGCAGCGTCGCGATGACCAATAGTTTATTCTGTTTCATTTGTCTCACCTCTATTTGTATCGATTCGTCTTTCATTATAACGAAAGCGCTATCTGTTTCCACGAAATCACCCTTGTTTTTTCGTAACTTCGCTTCATGTCACGGCAAAGATGACGATGAACAGAGTGGAGATTGTCACTGTAGGAGGAATTTGTTCATGAAATCATTTTCGATGCGCCTCGGCCTGATCTTGGCGCTCAGCATCGCCACACTCGTCTTTTTGCTCACCATCACGCTAACGTACATGACCAGCCAACGCTCCGCCGCCTCGCTCGAAGCAGAGATCGGGGAACGGTTGTCGATGACGTCGCACCAGCTCGTCGATAAGCTCGACTTCTACATGTGGTCGCGCTATCAAGAGATCCAATTGCTACAAGGGCTCGACGCCTTGAACGACCCTGCTTCGAGCCGGGCGCTTCTCGACCAGGTCCAGACGAACATCCCTGCTTTCTCATGGATGGGCGTGACCGACGCATCAGGGAATGTCGTCGCGTCGACGAACGGGATTTTAGAAGGCGCTTCGATTGGCGAACGTCCCGTGTTTCTAAATGCACAGCAAGAGCCGTTCATCGGTGATGTGCATGAAGCTGTATTGCTCGCCGAACTGTTGCCGAACCCTAGCGGCGAACCGCTCCAGTTCGTCGACATCAGCGTCCCGCTCGTCCGCGACGGCGCCTTCCAAGGTGTACTCGCGACCCACCTCAGTTGGGAATGGGGCAAGGAAGTGCTCCGCCACTTCAATCGGACGCTCCATCATCAATCCGACTACACCGACTTGTTCGTCGTCAGCGGACGCGACAACACGGTGTTGCTCGGACCAGATCATCTCATCGGCAAGCCGCTCCCGACGTCATTGAAGGAAGGCTGGCACGTCGACACATGGCAGGACGGAACGTCTTATCTGACCGGTGTCGCCACCGGCGAAGGGTATGAAGATTACGCCGGTCTCGGTTGGAGCGTCGTCGTTCGCCAGCCGACCGAGGTCGCATTCGCCCCGGTCATCGAACTTGAGAATAAAATCTTATGGATTGGTCTCATCGCCTCGCTCGTCACGTCCACGCTAGGATGGTTCCTCGCCTCGATTGTGACCCGACCGCTACAACGCATCACCGAGACGGCCGCTCTCATGAAACAAGGGAAAGCGAAGACGTTCCCGCACCAGTCGGGCATCCATGAAATCGAAACGCTCGCCTTCGCCCTCGAGTCACTCGTCACGTCGCTCACCGAGTCCGAGTCGGAACGTGTCCATTACGAGTCACTCGCCAACCGTGACGTCTTGACCGGACTCGCCAATCGGACGGCGCTCCGTCACTATTTGAACGAAGCCCAGGCGACGAAGAACGAATACGTCTGTTTCTATATCGACCTCGACGGCTTCAAAGCCGTCAACGACACGTATGGCCACGCCACGGGTGATGTCGTCTTGATTGAGATCGCCGAACGATTGAAACGTGTGACGCTCGACGGTGCCTATCCGGTCCGGTTGAGCGGTGACGAGTTCTTCCTCTTGTTCGAACGGAATGGACAGAGCGAACAATCGATCACACAGATTGGACAAGACCTCATCGCCTCCCTGTCCGAACCGATTGTCATCGAAGACGGGTCGACAAGCGTCGGGGCAAGTATCGGCGCGTCGCTCTGGCAGACGGAGTCGGAACCGCACGCCGCCATCGAACGGGCCGACCAGGCGCTCTATCGCTCGAAAGCGAACGGGAAGCATCAAATCACGCTCGATGAGGCGCTCATCGCATAAACAAAGGTCCATGCCGCTTGGCATGGACCTTCTTGGATTACGCTTCGAACAACAATTGTTCTGGGTCTTCAATCATGTCTTTGATGTGCTTGAGGAACGTCACGGCCTCACGACCATCGACGATGCGGTGGTCATACGAGAGTGCCACGTACATCATCGGACGGTTCTCCATCGTCTCGGCGTCGATGGCGATCGGACGGAGTTGAATCGAGTGCATCCCGAGGATGGCGACTTGTGGGCCGTTCAAGATCGGTGTCGACAAGAGTGAGCCGAAGACGCCACCGTTCGTGATTGTGAACGTACCACCTGTAAGGTCGCTCAACCCGAGCTTGTTGTTGCGGGCTTTATCGGCGAGGTGCAAGATATCCTTCTCGATCTCACCGAAGTTTTTGCGATCCGCTTCGCGAACGACCGGGACGACGAGGCCGTCCGGAGCCGACACGGCGATGCCGATGTCATAGTATTTCTTCAAGACGATCTCATTGCCTTGAATCTCAGCGTTCAAGTACGGCATCCGTTTGAGTGCCGCGACGGCCGCCTTCGTGAAGAACGACATGAAGCCGAGTTTGACGTCATTGTCTTTGATGAACTTCTCTTGGCGACGTTTACGGAGCGCCATGACAGCCGACATATCGATTTCGTTGAACGTTGTGAGCATCGCCGCTGTCTGTTGCACCTCGACGAGGCGGTTGGCAATCGTTTGACGACGGCGCGTCATCTTGATGCGCTCCTCTTCTTTGCCGCTCGCCGCCGGTTGCGGTGCCGCTGCCGGTGCTTTCGGTGCTTGTGGCGCCGGTGCCGGTGCCGGTTTCGACTCGTGGCTCGTCACGTCATGGACGTTGATGCGGCCAATCGGGTCGTTCGTTTGGATGGCTGACAAGTCGATGCCTTTCTCACGGGCCAATTTACGGGCCGCCGGTGTCGCAATCGGTCCTTTGCCAGGGCTCGCGACGTGCTCTTCACGGCGCTCGACTTTCTTCGCTTCCCCGACCGCTTCGACTTTCGTCTCGGCTGGTGCTGGAGCCGTCTCAGCAGGTGCTTCTGTCTTTGTCTTCGTCGCGACGGCCGTGCCGCCACCCGATCCTGAGCTGAGGCGAGCGATCACTTGTCCGACTTGGACCGTGTCCCCTTCGGCCGCCAATTGCTCGTCGAGCGTGCCCGACTCATCGGCCGGCACCTCGATGTTGACTTTGTCCGTCTCGAGTTCGACGATGGCTTCCCCTTTTTCGACGTGGTCGCCTGGCTGTTTGAGCCAAGACGCGACCGTTCCTTCCGTAATGGACTCTGCTAATTCCGGTACTTTAATTTCGATCACAATGAGTTCCCCCTTAACTTATTTACGATCTTTTTGGTATGTGCTCGTTCCGGCAGCAGCCGAGACGGCGTCACGTGAAATGGCTTCACGGATGATGCGTGCTTGCTCTTGTTTATGGGCTGTCGGGTTTCCTTCAGCCGGGCTCGAACGACGGCGACGGCCAACGTAGCGAACGTTTAGACGGTTCGATGTGACCGCTTCGAGACGTGGCTCGATGTACGTCCATGCCCCCATGTTCTTCGGTTCTTCTTGAACCCAGACGATCTCTTTCGCGTTCGGATAGCGGCTGATCAATTCGCGGATCTCACGGACCGGGAACGGATAGATTTCTTCGACGCGGATGATGTGCAGGAAGTCGAGTGACTCCTCTGACTTCATCGTCGCTTCTTGCAAATCGATCGCCATCTTCCCTGAACAGAAGACGAGACGTTCGACTTGCTCCGGATTCTCACCGAGACCGACCTGCTCGATGATCGGGCGGAAGCTGTTGTCTGACAGTTCATCGACCGATGAGGCTGCAAGCGGATGACGGAGCAGGCTCTTCGGTGTCATGATGATCATCGGACGGACTTGTTCCGTGCCGAGCATCTTCGCCTGACGACGCAAGATGTGGAAGTACTGCGCGGCAGTCGACAAGTTCGCGACCGTCCAGTTTTTCTCTCCGGCGAGCGTCAAGTAACGCTCCATACGGGCGCTCGAGTGCTCTGGCCCTTGGCCTTCATAGCCGTGCGGCAACAGCATGACGAGACCTGACTTCTGTCCCCATTTGGCGCGACCGGCCGAGATGAACTGGTCGAACATGACCTGGGCCGAGTTGGCGAAATCGCCGTACTGGGCTTCCCAAAGCACGAGCGTGTCTTGGGCGAAGACGTTATAGCCGTATTCGAAACCGAGCACCGATCCTTCTGAGAGCGGGCTGTTGTGGACCGAGAACGAGGCGTTCGCCGTCGACAAGTGATGGAGCGGCGAGAACTTCTTGCCTGTCTCGACATCGTTCAACATGATGTTACGTTGCGCGAACGTACCGCGCTCCGAATCTTGACCGCTCAAGCGGATTGGTGTGCCATCCGAGATAATCGAGGCGTACGCGAGCGTCTCGGCATGGCCCCAGTCGACTTTCCCATTGTCCGCGAACGCGTCACGGCGACGGTCAAGCACTTTTTGAAGTTTATGGAACACGCCGAAGCCTTCCGGCCAGACGAGCAATTCATCGTTCAATTGTTGGAGCACATCACGTTCCACGCCCGTCTCGACGAACGGGAATCCTTTATGGACCGCTTCCGGCAAGACGATGTCAGCATCTTCTTCTTCGGCCGGGACGAGGTCACGGGCCGACTTGAGACGATCCTCGATCGACTGTTCGATCGTCGCCTTGTCTTCTTTCGACATGACACCTTCCGCTTCGAGCACATCTGCGTAGACGTGACGGACCGATTGGTGTTCTTTGATGGCTTTATAGAGCACCGGGTTCGTGTTCATCGGTTCATCCATCTCGTTATGACCGTAGCGGCGGTAACCGACCAAGTCGACGAGGATGTCTTTATGGAACTTGGCACGATACTCGCTGCACAGTTTGGCGACGGCGACACACGCTTCCGGGTCGTCCGCATTAACGTGGAACACTGGAATCTCATAGCCTTTGGCGATATCGCTCGCATAACGTGTCGAGCGCGAGTCGCTCGGGTCGGTCGTGAAGCCGATCGTGTTGTTGGCGATGACATGGACCGTCCCCGCTGTACGATAGCCTTGCAAGTTCGTCATGTTGAGCGTCTCGGCGACAATCCCTTGACCTGGGAACGCGGCGTCTCCGTGAATCAAGATCGATGCGGCCTTGTCGTCATGTTGGACCGCCATCCCTTTTTCTGAGCGGTCGTCTTGCGCTGCGCGCGTATATCCTTCGACGACCGAACCGACGAACTCGAGGTGACTCGGGTTATTGGCGAGGTTCAAACGGACCTCTTTCTTCTCTTCTAACACTCTGCGGTCGAGACCGAGGTGATATTTGACGTCGCCGGACCAACCGAAATTGATGCCGATCGATCCTTCCGACGGGATCAACTCTTTGTTCGGAGCGTGTTGGAACTCGGCGAAGATCATCTCGTACGGTTTGCCGAGCACGTGCGCGAGTACGTTCAAGCGTCCGCGGTGGGCCATCCCGATATTGATATGTTCTGACCCGCTCGAGATGAGGCCGCCGACCATGGCGTCAAGGAGCGGCACCATCGCGTCGAGCCCTTCGATCGAAAAGCGCTTTTGTCCGACGTATGTTTTATGAAGGAACGACTCGAACAACTCTGTCTCGGCTAGACGTTGGAACAACTCGATTTTCTCGTTCTTCGAGTACTTCGCTTTCAATGCGCCTTGCTCGATACGGCGGCGAATCCAACGCTTCTCTTCCATATCGTCCAAATGGCGGAGCTCGATGGCGACCGTGCCCGTATAGACGTCAAGCAAATGACGGACGAGTTCGAGCGCGTTCGCGCCCGGTTTTGGCACGTCTTCCGACAACAAGTGAGCCGGTACTTGCTCGAGGTCGGCCTCACTCAATCCGTAACGGTCAAACGCAAACAAGCCGTGTTCGCGCGGGTGGTCTTTGAGCGGATAGATATCGGCCGCTTTATGGCCGAGTGCCCGGATATCATTGACCAACCGTGTCGCTGCCACGACTTTCTCTAAATCAAACGATGCAGCCGGCGCGACAGGCGCGCTCGCTTCCGGTGCCCCGTGTTCGTCAAAGTATTGACGCGTCTCCGCGTCGACCGATTCTGGGTCTTCCACGTATTGCTCATATAATTCAACGATATAGCCTAAGTTTGGACCATAAAATGCTTGCACTTCTTCGCGACCGTTCGACGACTCTCCCATTGAATAAATCCCCCTATCCGTTCCTGTGCGTCCGATGTGTGAACGCTTTCATTTTAACATTAAGCACGAAGCAGTTCATCCATCTGATTCGTCCTGCAAAAAGAGCCAAATCTTGCCTCTTTCTCTCCTCTTCATACTACACCTTTCCCTGTAGAAAGACCCTTTCAAATTCACAATTCGTCCATACTATTTCAATAAGTTTTCCTTATCAACTAATTGTGAAATCAACGCTTTGTTTCAACAGTTTCAAAAAAAGGTGAAACCTTGTTTCAATCCAATCCGTATATAAGGGTGTCCAGTTGGAAAATACTCTCAACGAAAGCAAGGTGACCCTATGTTATCCGTACAAAATGTACACAAGAAAATGGGCCAGACGAACGTCCTGACGAATGTCAGTTTTGACGTCACGCCCGGAGAAATCTTTGGCTTCCTCGGCCCAAACGGCGCCGGGAAGACGACGACGATCCGTATTATCACCGGCCTCATGCCAGCAACACACGGCAAAGTGACCGTCGACGGATTCGACGTCTCGACAGAACGCCAACAAGCGCTCAGTCGCATCGGTGCCATCGTCGAAAACCCGGCCTTCTATCCGTATTTGACGGGCCGCGAGAACCTGATTCACGCGATGAATTTGATTCCTGGTCTAAAGAAAGTCGACTTGAACGCCCTCGGTGCCCTCGTCGGACTTGAGACAAAGCTCGATATGAAAGTGAAACAATACTCACTCGGGATGAAACAGCGACTCGGCATCGCCCGTGCCCTGCTCCATAACCCGAAAGTATTGATCCTCGACGAGCCGACAAACGGTCTCGACCCAGCAGGCATCGCTGATTTGCGCAACTACTTACGGCATTTAGCCGACCACCGCGGCATCGCCATCCTCATCTCGAGTCACTTATTGAGCGAGATGGAACTGATCACCGATCGGTTCGCCATCATCGATCAAGGACAAATCAAGTCGGTCCAAGGCGGAGACGGTGAGGCCAAGACGGAGAGTGTCATCCTCTGTAAAGTCGGCCGCGAGCAGATGAACGAAGCGCTCGATGTCGTCGCACTCGCTTTTGATGATGTGAAAATCATTCAACAGTCAGCTGAGACGTTCATCGTCCCGCGTCCGGAAACCGATATCCCGCATTTGTTGAAACATCTCGTCGAACGTGACATCGCCGTCTATCAGATCGGGATGAAACACGAGACACTCGAAGAACAGTTCTTGAAATTGACGAAAAAAGAAGGAGGCACGAACAATGCATTCATTACTAGCCAATGAGTTCATGAAATGGCGACGTACGATCAAACCGCTCGTCGCACTCGGTATGTACACTGGGATCATCGTCTTAACGTACTTCATCGTCCGTAGCGGCAACAACCCAGGTGACGCAGAAACGTTCGTCAACTATGCGACGATGGCGGCGATGACGTTCCTCGGCATCTTCACGATCGTCTTCACCGCTGAGATGATTGGGAACGAGTTGAAATTTGATACGTTGAAGCATTTACTCATGAGCCCGTACTCGCGCGATCGAATTTTACTGTCGAAACTTGTGGCCGCCCTTCTCATCATGCTCGCCCAGTTCGTGTTCATCCTTGCTGTCACGTACGGTTTTGCGTTGACGCTCGACGGGGAGTTGACGCTCGAGCAGTTCCGCAATGTCCTGCTTAGCGTCTCGAGCGGCGTGTTCGTCATCTTCTTGACGCTCATGTTCTCGGTCGTCTTCAAATCGGTCGGGGTCGTGATCGGCTTCACCGTGCTCGCAAACTTCGTCTCGACGATGATCGGTGGTCTTCTCATCGCGTGGAAACCGGCCATCGCCAAATGGATCGTCTTCCTACACACGGACTTGTCGATCTACTACCAAAGCCCAGGTTTCATGGAGACGATGGACGTGACGATTTGGTTCTCGGCGTTCTACGTCCTGATTCACATCGTCGCCTTCTATATCATCACGGCGTTCATGTTCCGCAGCAAAACGTTTGCTGAATGACGATTAACGTCTGAACGAGTGTGGTACTTCCTATACAGAGACTTCTTTGAATGGAGGGACCACGATGCCAAAGACGGCGTTACTCATCATCGATCTGTTTAACGACTTCGATTTCGTCGGTGGGGACGACCTGTTTCGACATACGGAGCCGATTGTCGACCCGATTTTGAAACTGAAGCATCACTTTAAAGAGAACGACTGGCCGGTCATCTACTGCAACGATAACTTCGGGCAGTGGAAAGACAGCACCGAGGATATCATCCGGCATGTCGAGTCTTCGAAAGGCAGCGCCATCGCCAAACGGATCGCGCCGGAAGAGAAAGAGTACTTCATCATCAAGCCGCGACACTCGACGTTTTACGGGACACAGCTCGACATCTTGCTGCGTCAACTTGAGGTCACATCGCTCGTCCTGACCGGTGTCGCCTCGGATATCTGTATCCTGTTCTCGGCGAATGACGGCTATATGCGTGAGTATGAGCTCCACGTCCCGCGCGACTGTGTCGCCGCCGAGACGGACAAGCGCAACGACAGCGCCTTGACCGTCATCCACGAGGCGCTTGGCATTCCGATCGATGATGCCGACACATATATAAAAGATACCCAGGTGTGATAAAAACCTCTGACTGTTGGACACATAATCCCAACATTTCAGAGGCTTTTTCGTTACGTTTTCAGCTATGCTTGATATATGAAGAAACAATGAAGGATGTGACAATATGTATCTCACAATCGGATTATCGCTACTCGTTTGCTTGATTGCCCTCATTTTTACGATCATGGTCGGACTCGGAAAAGACAAATCAGACTACAGTCAAAAGAAAAGCTGGTCGATGGTGTCGTGGACGTATATCGTCCTGTTCCCAATCTCCTTCGTGGCGCTCGGCCTGTTATACTATTTCATTACCCGATGACTTCGTTCATCGGGATTTTTTGTGTCATCACGAGCGGACGAGTGTCGGCTTCACTGCCAAAGCGGCAGCTACGATACCAATGAACGGGAAGACGAGCGAATACCAAATGATCATCTCATAGTTCCCGAACAGGTCGTAGGCGATCCCGAACGGAAGCGGGCCGACCGCAGAACCGAGTACCATGACAGACGTCGCCAGCCCGCTGATGCTGCCGAGCGCGGCGCGACCGAAGTAATACGGCCAGACATAATTCAAGGCGATGCGTTCGAAGCCGTTACTGATCCCCCAAATGACCCCGAAGAGGATGGCGAGCGAGAACGTCGTCGTATACTGCAAGATAATCATGAAGACGATTTCTGTGACAAAAATCCCGATGAGGACGTAATTGATTTTCACGACATCGATGATCCGTCCGGCGATGAACGTCACCGGAAACCCAAGGATCGCCATCAAACTTAAGACAAGTGCCGCCGTGACAGGAGGCAGACTTTGTTCCTCAAAGATGGAAATCAAATGAAACGTGATGGCCGTGTTAACGAGCGCCGGGATCCCGATACACGAGAGAATCAGCCAAAACGCCCGTGTCTTGAGCGCTTCTTTGAACGTGAAGTCGATGTCGACATGAATCGGTGCGCCTGCCGTCTTTGGACTCGGATGTGGGTTCGTCCCGCCATCCGGCAACAACCCCATGTCCTCCGGTCGATTGCGGACGAAACGGTAAGCGAGCGGCGTGAACAAGACGAACACGAGGAGTCCCCATACTTGCCACGTCGTCTGCCAGCCGATCAAACCGACAAGCCAAACGTTGAGCGGAGGAAAGACAGCCGAACTCAAGAAGCCACCAATCGCCATATAACTGAGCGCTTGCCCCCGTTTCGTGATGAACCATTGCGGAACGAGCGTGTTCGGAATGAGTGTCATCGAGCCTTGTCCAAATAAACGGAGCATCCAAATGCCGAAGAAGAGCATCGTCAAGTTCGTCACATAACTATTGAACAGACAGGCGACGGCTAAGAGAATCGATGCTAAGACCATCATGACACGTTGCCCGAACCGGTCGATCAACCGCCCGACGAAGAACAGACATGCGGCTGAAGCGAGCGTCGCCGCCGAATAGATGCTCGACACTTCCGAACGCGACCAACCGAAGTCGGTTATGTATTGATCGATAAACACTGAGATGAAATATGTCTGACCGGGACCCGAGAAAAAGACGCCGAGCCCTGCGATCATGACCATGTACCATCCATAATAGGATGGTTTTTTGAGTTTCCCCATCTTACTCCTCCTCTCCGTTTTACTATTTCACCGCGACCACGATTCCAATCGGATAATGGCGGGTCGCCCGTTTCGGTTCGACGAGCACGCCTCGTTGATAATAAAATTCGGTCGACGTGAACGGCGCAAATAACTCCTCAAATTCGACCTCGGTGAACTGGTGGGCATGGAACGGCTCGTTCGTCGGTTGCCCGACACCTTGTCCGAATGGCGTCGATAACACCAAGATGCCCCCTGGTTTCAGGAGTTCCCACACGTTGGCCATGAACGCCTCATAGTCGGTCACGTGTTCAATCGTCTCGAAGCTGACGATGCAGTCGAACGTCCCAAGTTTCTCCGGCAACGTCCGGTCTAACACGTTGCCTACTACATAGGCCACGTTCGGATGGTGATAGCGACCTTTCGCATAGCGCGTCGCCTCTTCTGACAAGTCGAGCGCGACGACCTCTGTCACGGTCCCTTTCAAGTTCTTGGCGATCAATTGACTGCCGTATCCGCTCCCGCTCGCAAAATCGAGGACGCGTCCGTTCATGTATAAGAGGGCGAAATGGTAACGGGCGATATGTTCAAGCAACAAGCCGTTCAGCGGGTCCATGCGATCTGGGATGACCCGTTCTCCCGTATAATCTAATGTCATCTCGTTCTCCTTTTCTGATGTGCACTTCTTTCATCTTAGTCTTCCTAAGGCGCGACGACCACAAAAAAAGAGAAAAGACTGTTTCCAATCTTTTCTCTCTTCATTATTGAGCTTGTTTGAAGCGGAGTAAATCTGAATAGATGAGCTGGTCGTTCATCTCGAGGATTTTGTTCGCTTCTGATTCAAGTGGTGTACACGCCTCACCGTCTTCTGCGACTTCGCCAGTCTTGGCGTCATAGCACATCGACTGCGTGAACAGATGGTCTTGCGTCACGACCGTTCCATCACGGAAGATGGCGCGGTCATAATGCTCTTTCGAGAACAAGTCGTTCCCGAATCCGACCTGTTGTGACGTATCGATTCCAAGCAAGTGCTGAATCGTCGGGTTCATGTCGACATGACTTCCGATTGTCTCGTGCACTTCACCTTTGTCTTGTCCCGGCAAATGAATCGCGAATGGGACCGCTTGGAGCTTGGCGACGTCGTATGGCGTCAACTCGTCTTTCCCGAGCAGATCCGCCATGGCGGCGTTATGGTTCGTCGAGATGCCGTAATGGTCACCGTAGACGACGAAGATCGTGTCATCCCACATGCCGTTCGCCTTCAACTCGTCGATGAACAAGCCGAGCGCGTAATCCTGATAGGCAAGCGCCTGCGGGAAGTTGTTGAGCGTCGTCGAGTTCGTCTCAAATTTCGGGACGAGCTCGTGCTTCTCACTCGGCATCGTGTACGGGAAATGGTTCGTCAGCGTGATGAACTTCGCATAGAACGGTTCCGGCAGCTCTTCGAGCATCGGTACCGATTGGCGGAAGAACTCATCATCGAGCAGACCCCACTCCGTCATATCCTCAGGGTTCCCGAGGTCGTAGCTGGCTTCGTCAAAGAACTTGTCGACGCCGATATTTTGATACATCTGGTCGCGGTTCCAGAACGACTTGTTGTTGGCGTGGAACACGGCCGAGTAGTAATTGTCATCTTTGATGACTTCTGGTAACGCGTTGTATTCGTTATCGGCGTTCGTGAAGTAGACTCCTCCACGTGAGAGGCCATAGAGCGAGTTATCGAGTGCGAACTCGGCATCTGACGTCTTCCCTTGGCCGGTCGTATGGTAATAGTTCGGCCAGTAGTGGGATTCTTCGATCAGTTTGTTCAAGTTCGGCGTGATGTACTCGCCGTTCGACGCTTTCATGTTGTGCGTGAAGTTTTGAGCCGACTCGAACGAGACGACGACAACGTTCTTGCCTTTATACTTCCCGAACATCTCCGGGTCCGGCGCCGCATAGTTCTGACGTGTGAAGTTCTCGACTTCATCCAATTCAGATCCGTCTGCAAGCGCTTTTTGGGCCGATGTCTTCGTTTGAAGCATGGCATCGTAGACGTGGAAGTTGAACGTTCCTAAGTTTTTGACCAACAGTTCCCGGTCGAACGAGCGCGTGAGTAACTCTGGACGCTCCGTTTCCGCAAGGACGAGGTTGAACCCGAACATGGCGGCGGCTGCCGTAAATGTGATCAAGACGCGCCGCTGTGACGCTTGGCTCGTCTCTTTCATTTTCCATAGTAGGAACGGGAGCACGACGAGATCCCCTAACAAGAGCAAGTCTTTCCATTCGAGAAGCGAGAGGAATGACGACGAGAGCGTCTCCATGTTCGACGATTGGAATAGGACTGGTACGGTCAAGAAATCCGTGAACTCACGGTAATAGGTCGTATCCGCGAATAAGATGAGCGAGGAGACGAGATATAGACTATAAAGCGCCCACTTCCTCTTATTTCCCCCGAAGAAGAAGCTGAAGGCGAACAAGAACAACGTGAAGCTAAGCGGGTTGATGATGAGAATGAATGCCTGGACCGCATTCTCGGCCGGCATGTTGAAGAAGAACTGATACGCGATCAGCGACTTCGTCCATAACAAGATGGTGAACATCCAGAACAGACGATGTGTTTTGAACGAGTCGAGCGCCGCTTGGCGGAATCGGTCCATTCTTCCTTTCGGTTGATTCGTGTGATTCATGTAAACACTCCTTATATGCAATTCAAGTGAAAGGTTCATTTTCTTTTTAGACGTATAACCTCTATTTTAACGTTCTTGTGAACCCGATTCAACTAATTGACGTTTACAACTATACATAAACTTAACAATTCCATTGCAGTCTTTACACAAAAAAGGCTACCAAGTCGCCTCGGTAGCCATTTAACATTGATTCGATTAACCGATGATGTCCATCCAAATTTTTACTGTACTCGCTAAAATCAGGAGCGCCAAAATCATTTGAAGTGACTTCGTCTTCATGTTCTTGCCGACGTTCGCGCCGAGCGGTGCCGCGATTAAACTCGCGATGATCATGATGACGGCTGGTTCCCACACGATTTGGTCGGTGATGATTTTCCCCGCTGTCGAACCGATTGACGAGATGAACGTGATGGCAAGCGAACTCGCGATCGCCATCTTCGTTGGAATCCGGAGCACGACGAGCATGATCGGCATCAAGATGAACGCTCCTGCTGCCCCGACGATCCCTGCTGCCACACCGACGATGAACGCCGAGCTCGATGCGATCACTTTATTGAATGTGACTTGGTCGAGCGAAACATCCTCGACATTCTTTTTCGGTAAGAACATCATGATTGTCGCAATGGTTGCGAGCACGGCATAAACGACGTTAATCAAGTTCTCAGACAAGAGCGTCGAGCCGTAGCCGCCGATGAAACTCCCGATCAAGACGGCGACACCCATATACAAGATGAGCTGTTTGTTCAAATAACCGCCTTTCCGGTATGCGTAAATTCCGCCGATCGTCGCGAAGAAGACTTGAATCGCGCTGATCCCCGATACTTCGTGGGCGCTGAACGCCGCGAAGCCGAGGAGCGGTGGAATATACAACAACATCGGATATTTAATAATCGATCCGCCAATTCCGACCATCCCTGAAATGAACGACCCGATAAAGCCGATCAAAAAGATGGTGATGATAAATCCAAATTCCATATCAATTCCTCCAATTCCCTACCCTATATAATAAGTAAGTTTTTATTTTTGTTCCCAGGCGATCATGCCGCCCGAGACATCATAAATTTCAGTGTAGCCACGTTCTTTCAACAGTTGTGCCGCTTGGGCACTTCGATTTCCGCTCCGGCAGATGACATAGATCGGTTCATCTTTCGGATAAGGCAATTCGGTTTCATTTAATGAAGAAAGTGGTGCGTTCACCGCTCCTTCGATATGCCCCCCCTCGTATTCGTCCACTTCTCGGACGTCTAACAAGGTTATTTCTTCGTTTTCCAATCTGTTTTGTAGTGTTTCGACGTCGATTTTTGTAATTCTCGTCTCTTCGGACGTGAAAAGAACGATTCCGATCGTCACCAGCACCAAAATCGATAAAATCAGCATTAATTTCTTCAATTTTCGACCTCCGATTCTTTTTCTTGCATTCAGTATACCTCAGGGGGTATATTAAAAACAACGAAAGAAACTCACTTCAAAAATTCTACAATCACAAAGGAGATCAATGACTCATGAAAACCATTTCGACAACTGAACTAGAAACATTGCTTCAATCTGATGAAACACTCAACTTGATTGATGTTCGGGAGACAGACGAATTTGCAGGTGGCCACATCAAGCAAGCGAAAAACGTGCCACTCTCTGAATTCGGAGCGAAAGTCGATGAGCTCGATCGTTCGAAACCGATTCACGTCATCTGTGCAGCAGGCGGACGAAGCATGAACGCTTCGGCTTACCTCGATTCACTCGGCTTCGATGTCATCAACGTCGATGGCGGCATGATGAGCTGGACGGGCGAAACAGTCTAACAATCTTCTATATATATATTTCAAAAACGACAATCGTTTACAGTCAACTATTCTTAGGGGGTATTTCACATGTTATTACGTTATTTCTATGATCAAAAATTAGCACAAGCATCTTATATGGTCGGTTGCCAAATGACCGGCGAGGCCGTCGTCATCGACCCGGCCCGTAACATCACACCGTATCTTCAAGAAGCTGAAAAAGAAGGCATGAAGATCGTCGCGACGGCTGAGACTCACATCCACGCCGACTTCGTCTCAGGTTCACTCGAGCTTGCGAAACGTACCGGTTCAACGGCTTATCTATCAGACGAAGGCGACGCGTCATGGAAATATGCATTCGCGAAAGACATCGACTCAAAACTCGTCAAAGATGGCGACACGTTTAAAGTCGGTAACGTCACACTCGAAGTCATGCATACACCAGGTCACACGCCAGAACATATCTCGTTCTTGCTCTACGACCGAAACCAAACACAACCAATGGGTATCTTCACAGGCGACTTCGTCTTCGTCGGCGATATCGGTCGTCCTGACTTGCTCGAAGAAGCAGCCGGTGTAAAAGGAACGACAGCGATCGGTGCCGAGCAAATGTTCGACTCGCTCAAAAAGTTCAAAGATCTTCCTGACTTCGTTCAAGTTTGGCCGGGCCACGGTGCCGGAAGTGCCTGCGGGAAAGCGCTCGGCGCCATCCCGACATCGACGGTCGGTTACGAGAAAGCGACGAACTGGGCGCTTCAAATGACAGACAAAGACGCGTTCATCAAAGAGTTGACGACGGACCAACCAGAACCGCCGAACTACTTCGCGATGATGAAAAAAGTGAACAAAGAAGGCATCCAAGTCACGAACGAGATCGCTCGTCCAGAAGTCGTCGGTTCGGACCGCCTCGATACGCTCGTCGAGGAAACACAAGTCGTCGATACGCGTAAAGGGGAAGAGTTCGCCAAAGGGCACGTCCCGGGCACAATCAACATCCCTTACAACACGAAGTTCGTCTCATGGGCCGGCTGGCTCGTCAACTTCGACAAAGACATCACGCTCATCGCGAGCGCGGAAGATGTCGATCAAGTACAGACGGACCTCCAATCGATCGGTCTCGACCGTCTCCGCTTCGTCGTCCCAGTCGAAGAACTCGGTCAAGAACTGTTGACGGAAACGTACACAGACGTGACAGCGGAACAAGCGATCGAGTCGGCAGAAAAAGGTGACGTCTTCGTCCTCGATGTCCGGAATGCGACGGAATGGAACGCGAGCCACTACGAGAAAGCCGAGCGCATCCTACTCGGTAAACTGGCACGCGACCACGAAGGTCTCCCGACAGATCAAACGATCGCCGTTCACTGTGCATCTGGCGTCCGTTCACGGATGGCCGCGAGTGTGCTTCAATCACTCGGCTACAAGGATATCCAAAACATCCTCGGTGGCTATGGCGCGATGAAGACTGTCCTCAATGCAGAACAAATCGGCTAATGCTATACTACAAACAAAGAAAGCGCCCACTCGTTTGGGCGCTTTTTCTCTAGGAGGGATTCTGTGATTGCCATCGGTCCATTGAACGTTCGACTCGATTTGCTGGCTATGATGGCCAGCCTACTTATTCTCTACATCGCCTTTAAAAAAATCGGCTTGTCGGAAAAAGAGCGCGACGCCGTCCTCGGCACATGGTTCGCCGGCTTTCTCGCTTGGAAAGGAAGCGCGATCGTCCTCGGTCTCGCGTCGACAGGAAGTTTGGCCTTATCCCTTTATGCGACCGGCGGCACGTGGTCACTTCTCATTGCCGCTGCCGTGATTGCTATTTTCGTATTCCGGCTCACACCTAGCCTTCGAGGCTATTGGTTGTTCTCGGCCTTGGTCTTTTGGTTTGCGGTGACGCTCGTCGTCCCGAAATATGGGGCGCTCCCGCTGCTCTCATCTCCGCAACCGCTCCACATCTATATGGCCGTCCTGATCGCCTTGCTGCTCGTCACGACATGGCGCTGGATGCAGAATCCTACGCTCGGATTGTTCCTCTGGACCGTGGTCGGTGCGTTCGCGATTTGGTCGGTCGGGTCGCTTGTGACCGATACATTCGAGTTGTGGTGGCTCATTCCGCTCTTTCTTCTCATCGCCGTCGCCGCATATGTAGCACGGCCATCTCAAAAGGCAGTCCAATATGGACTCGGTCTCATCGTCGTGCTCGCCGTCATCAATGCGAGCTTACCGGACGAGACGCCACGGCTCGAGGCCGACTCGTCCCAGACCGGATTGAACATCGGCCAAGTCCCACCGAATTTTGAGTTGAAGCGAACCGATGGGACGCCGTTCAACTTGGAAGATTTACGCGGTGAACGGGTCGTCGTCAACTTCTGGGCATCGTGGTGCCCTCCGTGCCGGGCCGAGATGCCGGACATGGCCAAGTTTGCCCGAGAACAAGACGATGTGACCATCGTCGCCGTCAATACGACGACGAGTGAACGAGACGTCGAGGATGCGCGGACGTTCGTCGCCCCGTATGAAGATGCGTTCCAGGTCGTCTATGACGAGGAAGGAATCGTCGGTAACGCCTACCGGATTCAAGCGATGCCGACAACATACGTCCTTGATGAAAATGGGGTCATCATTGCCAAGCAATTCGGCGCGATCGACCACGCCTGGCTCGATGCCCAGACAAACTAAAAACCGCCTCCCGGCGGTTTTTTCATTGCTTCAAATAGCCTTGCGTCTTTAGGAAATCTTTCACGTCGAGCCGGGTCGGTTTCGACAACATCCGACCCATCTGTCCGGTCCATGTGTCACTTCGTTGGTTCGACCCGCGGACCGCATAGTAGTCGTGAATCGTCGCATCATACGCATCGAGTTCTTGTTTGAGTTGCTCTGCTTCTGCGACGTACGTGTTCTCGTGATAAACATGTTCGAACGGGAGACGCGGTTTCTGGCCTTCGACGTGCTCCGGTACACCGACGGCAAGTCCGAAGAGAGGCAATACCCGCTCCGGCAAACCGAGCAGTTCCTTCACGGCGAACATGTCGTTACGAATCCCACCGATATAGCAAATACCTAATCCCATCGATTCGGCGGCCACGACGGCATTTTGCGACGCTAGCGCGGCATCGATGACCGCGACGAGCAGCTTCTCGTCCGTCTCGAGCGTCGCATTCACTTCAGCCTCCCGTAGTTCACCGATCAACTCATGTCGATACAGGTCAGCACAGAAGACGAAGAAGTGACCGTTGTCGATGACGTACTGCTGGTTACCGGCGATCTCGGCCAGCCTTTCTTTCTTCTCCCGGTCGGTCACCCCGATGATGGAATAGGCTTGGATGAAGCTCGACGTCGAGGCGCGCTGGGCACTCTCGACGATGAGTCGGATTTGTTCGTCGGTCAACGTCTCGTCCGTAAATGAACGGACGGAGCGATGGTTCAATAGTGTGTCGATTATTTGGTTCATAAAACATCCCCCTTTTTCTTATATTTACATAGAGGGAACGTCCCCGACAATTTTAGAGACCTCACTCCACTCCATAAATGGCCCAAGGTAACCATATGACAGGCTCGGTCTCAACGTCTTCTTGATTGCTATATGCACAATAGCGTTCCGCTTCTTCAAGCGTAGGAATGAAACCATTTTTATTGAGTCGAAACGTGAACTGCTTGGCGAAGTCTTGCTCTAGACTATTGCATAAATACGAGTGAAACATACCGTTCTCATAACCGAGCACTTCGTACCCGAGCAATTGTCCAAATGGCGCGTCGTATCCGTGTCGTAACATGAAACGTTCGACACCGTAACGCTCGGGACTCTCTCCTTGGTCACCTTGTACTAAAAATTCAGCAACATAAGATTCCGGCAGCCCGATTTCAATGATGTCGAGTTCAATGTGAGAGAAGAAACGGTCCCGAAATGCCTTAGCGAGTTCAATCGTCTGAAACGCTTGAGGAAATCCGAGTTCTCCGCTCTCCTGATAGATTTCTACCCATTCTGTAAGCGTGGAGAACTCTTCTTCAGGGAGTCGCAGTCGTTCCCGGTACTGATCTTTTCCATGTTTTGACGTCCCCCAAAGTACATCGAGCGTCGGATGTTGCCCACAAATGCATGCACTCGCTGATTGGACGAACTCCGGAATGAGTTCCGCGTCCATATAGTCGGCTCGTTTTGTACGTTCAATCAGTAAGTATCCCCCACTTCGCACCTTCATCTCATCACCTCTAATCTCTAGTATACGCAAAAAAAGCAGAATGGCGTTTTTCCACTCTGCTTCCGTGCTTATTCTGTCACTTGACTCAAGAACGGTGTGATATCGACGTTGAGTGCTTCCGAGAGACGCGCGCCGAGGTCGCGGTCGGCCCGGTAGAAGTTGCAAATCAAGAGCAGCACCGTGTTCTCGTGGCGAACTTCTTTAATGTGTGCCACCAAGTTGTTCACGAGCGCCGTCTTCTCTTCTTCCGAGTAGCGACGGTACACTTCACCCGCTTGACCGAAGTCGTTCGTCTTCTCGATTTTTTGACGTCCGGCTACGCCTGTGAGCGGTTGTTCCGTCTCGATATAAGCCGCGTCCGGTTTCGGTGCGTCCTCATAGCGGTTTGGTTCATAGTTGACCGGGCTCGTCTGTTGTTTGAACGGCATCGCCCCATCACGCTGATTGTTCGACACTTGTGCGAACGGGCAGTTGATTGGGAGTTGCAAGTAGTTCGCCCCGATGCGGTAACGCTGCGTGTCCGAATACGAGAACAAGCGGCCTTGGAGCATCTTGTCTTCAGACGGTTGAATCCCAGGAACGAGCACACCCGGGTTGAAACCGACCGACTCTGTCTCGGCGAAGAAGTTGTCGACGTTCTTGTTGAGTGTCATCGTACCGACGAGCTGATACGGGATGACGTCTTCGAACCAATCTTTCGTCGCGTCGAGCGGATCGAAGTCAAAGTTGTCCATATCGGCCGGGTCGAGGATTTGGACGTAGAGATCCCATTCTGGGAAGTCGCCTTCCTCGATGGCGTTGAACAAGTCGCGTGTCGCATGGTTGAAGTCTTCGGCCTGCACTTTCGCCGCTTCTTCCATCGACAAGTTTTTAATACCTTGTTTCGGGACCCAGCGGAGTTTTATGTACACCGTGTTTCCATATTCGTTGACCCATTTGAAGGAGTGGACCGATGAGCCGCGCATGTGACGGTAGGACGCTGGGATCCCCTCGTCACTGAACAAATGGATGAGCATGCTCGTCGATTCCGGCGTGAGCGACATGAAGTCGAAGAAACGGTCTGGGTCTTGCAGGTTCGTCCGCGGGTCCGGTTTGAGTGAGTGGATTACATCCGGGAATTTGATGGCGTCACGGATAAAGAAGACCGGCAAGTTGTTTCCGACGAAGTCGTAGTTCCCTTCTTCCGTGTAAAACTTGACCGAGAATCCACGTGGGTCACGAAGCGTCTCTGGTGAGCCGAGACCGTGAATGACCGTCGAGAAGCGAGCAAAGATTGGTGTCTCTTGTCCCTCTTCCTGCAAAAATTTGGCTTTTGTATATCGTTTCATGCTATTTTTAACTTTGAAGACACCGTGGGCTCCGGCGCCACGGGCATGAACGACCCGTTCCGGTACGCGCTCACGGTCAAAGTGGGCGAGTTTCTCAATTAGCTGATAATCTTCGAGAAGTGTCGGGCCGCGACGACCCGCTGTGATGGAGTTGGCGTTATCCCCGATTGGGACGCCTTGGTTAGTAGTTAGATGACGGTGTTGATCCATTAATATTGCCTCCTCTTAATAATCATTATTACAAGATTAATAATATTAAAAGATAATAATTATTACAAATAAAACGCTCGATGGACTCGAGTGTTTTTGAAATCGCTTTCAATTTTTACGTTTGTTACGCTGTTCTTTCCGATGGATTTCGGTCACAAGGAGAGCCGCAATGATACCTCCGAGTGATCCCGCGACGATGTCGACCATCGTGTCATCATTCCCGTTCCCTTGCATCGTCGTGTTCAACACCAAGTCCGATGTGAATTCATACATTTCCCAAAGCGCTGCCCCGGCCATCGCGAAAACGACGATATAGACGAAGACGAACCGCTTCGGCATCTCGAGCCGGATGTCCTCATCAAGTCGACTTAAGAAATCGAAGCCGAGAAACGCCAAGAACACGCCGCTCAACACGTGCAGAAACGTGTCCCACCATCCGTTCGAATATAAACCGACGATCGAGCCCAAATATTGTGATGCGAACAAGAACAAGATATAGGCGACTTTCATCTTGGCGTCGAACTCGGTCTTGAACGTTTTCTCGAGAATGAACGGAATCAATCCCGACACGATCCCCGCCCCAGCGACGCTCGCGTCAAACCACTCCCCTTCAATGATCGACGTGATGAGAATGATTGCCATGAACAACACGAACCCGAATTCCAATAGACGTCCTCGTGTCAGTTTCAATGTAACGCGCCTTCTTTCGTTAGAATGTCTCATCTTGTTCATTCCCGTTTCAGCGAACATTTCAACAACCCAGTTCGAAAATTCGTGCTTTTGTCGGATTCTTCACGCGTCCATATGTTCCATACTGAAAAAAAACGATTCAAGGAGGAACTCTCATGCCGATCAATCCTTATCTCAACTTCAACGGTGACTGCCGCGACGCCGTGCTATTTTATGCGGACGTGTTCGGCGAGCCCGCACCAGAGATTATGACGTTCGCAGCCCAGCCTGGACCGGACGGCGAACCTGTCCCAGACGAGATGGCCGACCTCGTCCTCCACGCTCGTCTGAACGTCCATGGTACATCGCTCATGTTTTCAGACGCGATGCCGGACGGTCCGGTGACGTTCGGGCAAAACATTACTCTCGCCGTCGTGACCGACGACCTCGAGGCGATTCGTCGCGAATTCGAGGCCTTGTCAGACGAGGGCCATGTCCTCATGCCGCTCCAAGAGACGTTTTGGAGCAAGGCGTACGGCATGGTCGAAGACCGTTTCAGTGTCCAATGGCAGTTCAGTCACGAGGCGTGACTATGACAAAGACCCCATGCTACTTACGATGGGGCCTTTCGACTCTTTTTATGATTAGCATTATGACGGGGCCATGAATCAACACTGAATTACTTGTGAACGGAGAAACAAGGCTGTAAGCAAAATGAGATAAAAATTATCTGGTTCTCTATATCGCGTTTTAAAATGAGGTTCTGAGTATAAAGTGAAAAAAACTTTCAGGGAGATGGGATAAACTCATGAAAGAAGACAAACACGAACACTCAAATATTCCGATTTGGGCTTATGAGACTATTGAAATAGAAGATTCTAATGTGCAGTGGGCACGGTTAGGTCTACAAGAAACAAGAGAGTTGTTCGACTTACTTTCAAAGTTTGACATCAAGGAAGCAGAACACATAGGTAGTACGGCCGTTCCTGGTCTACCCGCAAAACCTATTATAGATGTGATGATTAGTATCGAATCGTTTGAAAAAATCCACGATATTGTTGATACGTTAACGTTGCATGATTGGCACTATGTACCACCTGAACTAGATGGACAATCCTGGCGGAGATTTTTTGTGAAAGTAAAAAATGATAAGCGAGTTGCTCATTTAAACATCATGAAAGTGACAGAAGATCGTTGGGAAAAACAGATTGAGTTTCGAGATAAATTACGAGACAACCCTTCGCTTGTAAAAGAGTATGGGCTTCTTAAAAGGCATTTAGCAAAAGAATTTCGTAATGACCGAGAAAAGTATACTCAAGCTAAAGCTGCCTTTATAAATCAAGTATTAAACACCTGACTTGGAGGCACGGAAACACGAATTGGGCAAACATGACTGCAGCAATGCTTCACTTTGGGCAGAACCATCAATAAAAAAAGAATCAGACCGCATGTTGCGATTTGATTCGTTAAAAGCTCGAGACCCCATCGCAGTTTAATCCGCGATGGGGTCTCGTTTATTTCTGGGCGACAAAAAAGATTCGTTCTGCGTTCGGGCCCGGGGCTTGGTCCGTGAAGTCAGCGGTGACCGATTTCACATGGAAGCCGGCCCCGATGAGCCACTGCATATATTGCCCCGGCTCGTACGTCCGTTGCTCGTGTGTCTCTTCAACACGCTCATACGTGCCATCTTCGAGGGCGACGAAGAACGTCAAATCGTGAACGACCGAGAGCGGTGCTTCGCCCGGGTCGGCGAACCAGATGTACGAGCAATCTTCTCCGTTCGAGGCATACGTCTTCTGATTGAAGAGCGTCTGCATCTTGTTCGGCGAATGTACATCGAAGATGAACATGCCACCCGGTTTCAATTGTTCGTACACCGCCTCGAACGTGTCGATGACGTCGGCCTCATCCTCGAGGTAGCAGAGCGAGTCACAAAGGATCGTCACGGCGTCGACCGGGTGTGGCAATTCAAGCTCCCGCATGTCCTGTTGCCAGAGCGGGAGTGTGATGCCTGCCTCGAGCGCCTTCTCTTGGGCGACTTCGAGCATCGACTCGGATAAATCGAGTCCGATCGTCTCGTAATGTTCCGCCAAGCGAATCGTGGCCGAGCCCGTCCCGCATCCGACGTCAGCAAGCGATGCACCGTCTTGGACGTGGCGACGCACGAAGGCGACCCAGTCATCGTACGGGGCATCTTTCATTAACTCATCGTAGACGTAGGCGAACCCTTCGTACGCCATTAGCCGACTTCCACTTCAACGTGTGGCGCATCTGCCCACAATTTTTCAAGGTTGTAGTAGTCGCGGTCATCGCGATGGAAGATGTGGACGACGACGTTTTCGAGGTCAGCGAGCACCCAACGTGCCGAGTCCATGCCTTCGAATTTGTGGAGCGGAAGCTCATGCTCGCCGGCCACGTCTTTGATTTCGCGTGCAATCGCTTGGACTTGCTTCTCTGAGTTACCGTGGCAGATGACGAAATAATCTGCGACCGGTGAGATGCCTTCCATGTCGAGGACGACGATATCTTCGGCACGCTTATCGTCAGCGGCCTTCACGATCAATTCCAATTCTTCTTTTACAGTCATACTGTACCTCCTAGGGTGTTTTCACAAAATGGTTATACGTCTCAATCGTCAGTGGAAAGATTCGCACCGACTTCTTCAATAAATAATCGATTGTCTGACGCAACGTCGCGACGACGGCCGCTTCGAGCGAACGGTCCGCGAGGTCACGCAACGTGTCGACGCCCGGATACGACCGGTTCGGTTCAATCGCGTCCGCGACGAATAAAATCTGGTCGAGGCGTGACATGCCAGGCTCTCCGGTCGTATGGTTCTTAATGGCCGATACAACGGCCGGGTCAAGGTCATACGCCCGGTCTAACAGAATCGCGCCGACCGGTGCATGCAGCAGTTCGTCATCGAACGCAAGCAAGCTCGGGTCAAGGTTTTCCTCGACCACGACTTGGCGCATCATATCGCTATCCAAATATTTCGCATAGTCATGCAACATCGCCGCGAGACGTGCTTGCTCCACATCGGCACCGTATAAACGGGCCAACCGATCTGCCGTCTCAACGACACCGAGCGTGTGGATATAGCGTTTCTCCGGTAATGTCACCTCAATCAATGATTGTGCTTCCTCATACGTCATACAAGTTGCGCTCCTTGATATAAGTTTCGACATCGCGTGGGACGAGATATTTGATTGATTTGTCCCGTTTCGCCCGTTCCCGGATATCGGTCGATGAGATCTCGAGTTGCGGCATATCGATTGTGCGCACATCTGCCTGTCTCGGGATGCGGTACCGGCTACCCGGACGCGCAACGGCCCCGAACGTGACGAGGGTCACGAGCGTGTCGTAATCGTACCACTTCTCGAGTGACTCGAGCGAGTCCGCCCCGATCAAGAAGAAAAACGTGTCCTCTGGGTACATGTCCCGCAACCGTCTCATCGTCTCGACCGTGTAAGACGGTTCGTCGCGTTCAAACTCGATCAAGCTCAGCTTGAAATCGGCTTGGTCCGCGATCGCCCGTCGTGTCATCTCGATCCGATCCTCGGCCGGACTGAACCCCGCCTTGTGAGGCGGGGTTGCCGCCGGTAGAAACCAGACCTCGTCGAGGGCGAGCTGTTCACGTGCCTGCTCGGCAATCAACAAATGACCGAGATGCGGCGGGTCGAACGTGCCTCCCATCAGGCCGATGCGGCTCATGGGAGTTTGATTTGGCGATTTTCTTTCTCAGTCGCCTGTTTGTACAAGACGATGACTTTTCCGATCACTTGAACGACTTCGGCTTTCGTGCCCTCAGCCAATTCACCGGCTACATCTTTCGGCGTATCGGCACAGTTTTGGAGCACTTGAACTTTCAAGAGCTCACGTTTTTCGAGCGCGTCGCTGATGTCTTTGCACATCGCTTCGCTGACTCCATTTTTCCCGACCTGGTAAATCGGTGAAAGGTGGTGTGCTTCAGCACGTAAAAAGCGTTTTTGTTTACCTGATAACATACTATTTATTCCTCCAATAAGCTTTCAATTAACTTCATTCCGACATGTTGATCCGGTCTCACACCTGTCCAATATTCAAACGCCAAAGCACCTTGTCCGACGAACATGGCAGTTCCGTTGACGATTTTCGCGTCATTTTTGGCGGCTTCCTTTAAAAACGGTGTGACGAGTGGACGATATATGATATCACAAACGACGGTGTTTTGTCGTAAACCTTTTAATGATCGAGGCGAATGGATACCATCCATCCCCACCGAAGTCGTCTGGATGATCACGTCATAGCATGAGGGATCAACGTCGGTGAGCGCCTGCGCTTCAATGCCGAACGTCTCCGCGAGGCGCTCCGCTCGTTCAATCGTTCGGTTCGTGACCGTGACGGCTCGGGTCGGCAAGGCGCTGATAATCCCGCGCGCTGCCCCACCTGCCCCGATAACGAGCACACGTCCCGTCCAATCGGTATGACGGTCGAGTGCGCTGACTAGACCCACACCGTCCGTATTCGTCCCAATCAGCTTTCCGTCCCGTTTATAGACGGTGTTGACGGCACCGGCGGCTTCAGCCGCCTGATCAAGTTCGTCGAGATACGGGATGACCGCCTCTTTGTACGGAATCGTGACGTTAAAGCCGTCCCAGACGCCGTCCCGCATCGCTTGAAACAAGTCCCCGAGCTCGTCCGGGGCGACATCGAGTGCTTCATAGCGCCCGAAAAGCCCAGACGCGCTCAGCCACTGCTCGTGCAGGACGGGAGAGAGCGAATGAGCAATCGGGTGACCGAGAACGGCCAGTCTCATACGAGCGCCTCACGCAATGTGACGGCCACTCCTTTTGGTGCCCATGCGGCGATGCGTCCACCTTTTCCGTGAATCGCAACCCAACCGAGTCCGCTGAAGACTATGTCGGTCTTGACGCCGTCACGGAGACTGAACTCGTGACGCACGAGCGGAGGCAACATTTGTAATGTCTTCTCGTTCGGCGGGTTGAGCATCTTACCGATATGGTTTTCGTATAGTTCATCTGCTTTGTCGAGCTTCGTCCGGTGTGTCTTCAACTCGTTTGACATGTAGACAACGAATGAGCGCTTGTTGCCTTCCATGTAGTCGAGACGGGCGAGTCCACCGAAGAAGAGCGTCTGCTGCGGGTTCAACTGGAACACGTGGGGCTTGATCTCTTTTTTCGGGGTGATCGTTTTCAAATCTTTCGCATCGACGTAATGCGCCATTTGGTGACGGTTGATAATCCCTGGCGTGTCATAAAGGTTCGCATCATCATCGAGCGGGATATCGATCAAGTCGAGCGTCGTTCCCGGGAAATGACTGACCGTGATGATGGCCTCGTCCTCTGCCCCAAAACGTTTGATGACTTGGTTGATGAGCGTCGACTTCCCGACGTTCGTACAACCGACGACATAGACGTCCTTGCCTTTCCGATAATATTCGATTTTTTCGGCGAGCTCGTCGATCCCGTGACCTTTTTTCGCACTGATCAAATGGACGTCAATCGGTTCCAAACCGAGCTCTTTCGCTTCGGCCTTCATCCAGTTGGACATCCGGTTCGGGTTAACCGATTTCGGCAACAAGTCGACCTTGTTCCCGACCAAGAGGACGGGGTTCGTGCCGACCGAGCGTTGGAGCCCCGGCAACCAGCTACCGTTGAAGTCGAAGATGTCGACGATTTTGATAACGAGCGCTTCTTTCGCGCTGATGCCGTTTAAGATACGCAAGAAGTCGTCATCTGTCAGTTCGACGTCTTGAATTTGATTATAGTGCTTTAATTTGAAGCAGCGTTGGCAAATGACGATCTCGCGATCGAGTGCCGATTTTGGTGCATAACCGACACCGGTCGGGTCTTCCGTTTGAATGGCGACGCCGCAACCGGCGCAATAACGTTTTGTTTCTTCCATAGTGTTGTCTGCTGTCATTTGAGTTGCCTCTTCTTCATTCACCGTAGCGCCTCGCCGCTACTCCTGAAGCGTTAATTCCGACGCCTTACGCGCCGTACATGGACAGCCTCCTTCTTCCTGTGCGTTCGAGGTCCTTATTCATCTTTTTTATGTGAATCTTCGGAACGAGAGTGCATCGCTTCACCGATTTTCTCAGCGACCGCCACTTTGGCGCGCTTCGCATCGACAGCGATTTCCTCAACTTTTTTCGTGATCAACACGTACTTCCCGCGACGTTTCATATGGGCGAACACAACTTTTTCAAGCATTCGATTGAACTTGGTGACGAGTCCGTCCGTCTTGACGACCGGTTGCACGTGGATGACGTGAATCCCGGCAATATTGGCGCCGAGCACGTCCGTGAACAATTGATCGCCTAAGAAGATGGCTTCTTTCGTCGAGTATCCATATTTTGCGAGCGCCTGTTTGAATCCAGACGGCAACGGCTTTTTCGCACGCGCCACATAGTGAAGGCCGAGCGGTTCCGTGAACGTACGTACGCGGTTCTCGTTGTTATTCGAGACGACGATGACATCGAGTCCGTGTGATTTCACTTTTTCAAGCCATAGCAAAAGAAGCTCCGGTGCGTGCGGGACGTCCCAGGCCACGAGTGTATTATCAAGGTCCGTCAAAATGACGCGAACCCCACGGTCTTTCAATTCTTCAAGGTCGATGTCAAAAACTGACGCGACGAACTGTTTCGGATAAAGTCGATTAAACACGTTTAAATTCCTCCAATTAGCTAAAGCGATTCAACTACTATACATGTAGTGATATCCCTTCTATGGTAAACGAAAACCGACCAAACGACTAGTGTATCGTTCGGTCGGCCTGAAAAAGTTTTTAAAATCAATCGTTTTGCATCGTACCGATGACTTCTCCGAGTCGCACCGGACCGATTTTGGCTGGGTCGATCGTGACGCGGTCTTTCTCAAAACACAGGATGACGGTCGAACCGAACGAGAAGTATCCGACCTCTTCTCCTTTGGCAGCGCGGCCGCCGTCAAGCGTCCATTCGATCGTGTTGACGTTTAAGGCGCCGACCATGATATGTTCGTACAACCCGGCCGCCGTTTCAAAGCGTGTGACGCGGCGATAGTTTCGTGAGAGTGGACGAACCGTCTCCGTCAAGCCGATGTCATTGACCGGGGCCGAACGGTCACCGAGCTCGTAGTGGCTGAGCACCCGCCCGGCGAGCGGGACGTGAACGCGATGATAGTCGCGTGGACTCAAGTAGAGAACACAGACCGTGCCGCCGGCGTAACGTCTCGCTTCTTGTTGCGACCCGAGCAGTTCGGCGAGCGTGTACGATTGTCCCTTCACTTCGAAGCGGCTATCGTCCGTGATATCGGCCACGATGGATAGTTTCCCGTCACATGGCGAGACGACCGAGTCCGGACTTGCATCGATCGGCCGGACCCCTTCTTTCAAGTGCCGTGTGAAAAAGGCGTGCAAACTCGGATAAGCCTCGATCGGCTCCGCCGCTTCATCAAGATTGATTTGATACGTTTTCGCAAACGAAGGGATCAAGGACCGGCTCGCTGACGATTCAGCGAAGGCACGGAGTCGTTTGGCAATGACCGGGGTCGCGTTCAACTCAAACAAAGTCTGATACAAGCGGCTTTTGATCACTGTGCGCCCTCCTCGTTTTTAAAGAACGTCTCGTATTGTTGTTCAGAGACGGCACCTTCCACACGACCGACTTCTTTTCCATCTTGGAAACGAATCATTGTCGGTGTTCCGTTGATGCCGTAAGTCGTCCAGACGTTGTGGTCGGCCAAGTTGATCGACACGGCGTCATATTCTTCGATGAGTGGCTCGACGTACGGTTTGACTTGCTCACAGTATTCGCAACCAGTCTGCCAGAAGTAGACGACGACTTCCTCTTCTTCTGAAATCTTCGTTTCAAGCTCGTCCGGTGTGACAGCGTTGACGCCTGTCTCCTCGTTCGCATTGTTCAAGAAGAACAAGAGAGCGATCCCAACGATGATGATGACACCGATGATGGCGAACGTGATGAAGTTCGCCCGTTTGGCACTGTTTTTCATGTTCGATTCCTCCTAAATAATATAAAAAGAACTGACTCGGATATGAGCCAGCTTGGTTGTAGACGTCTTACTTCTCTTGTGCGACGTCGCTAATCCCCATATCTTGGTTAAGCGTGTCCAAGAGTACAATAAAGATCGTGATGACGACGCCAAAGAATGTCGCGAGCATCGCGTTGAACGACACGCCATCGACAGCAGAAATAATAAAGATTGCTGTATTCGAAAGCAAGATCGCCCAGAACAATGTGACTAAGTAACGCATCGATAGTCCCCTCCATCTCACAGATGATTCATGAAAAATTCATACGACCTTAGTATAGCATTGTTACCGTAAAATGTGCGACCTCGATTGTATATTCTTTCCGTCGAAACGGGAAATATGGTACGGTTTGAGAAATAAGCATCTCGTAGAAAAGAGGAACCCTTTATGTCACGTTATTTAATCGCAGTCGATTTAGATGGAACGTTGTTGCGCGACGACAAGACGATCAGTGAGCGCAACGTGCGCGCGCTTCAAGCGGCCCGTGAGGCCGGTCATGAAGTCATGATCGCGACCGGACGCCCACAACGCCATTCGATCATGTATTACGAAGAGCTCGGCTTGACGACACCGCTCATCAACTTTAACGGAGCGCTCGTCCATCACCCGAAAGATCCGTCATACGAAGTGACGCACCGGCCGATCCCGCTCAAGACGGCGCACGAGATCATCGAAGAAGTCTCGGACACGAAAGCGCACAACATCGTCGTCGAAGTGACCGACCACGTCTACTTCCATAAAGACCCGCAAGAGTTTTATAGCCCGTATGCCGAGCGCGCGCTCAGCGTCACGTCAGGCAACTTGCTCAAGCATTTGCAGGATGAGCCGACATCGCTCCTCATCCACGCGACGAAAGAGCACGTCGACAACGTCCGCGCTCGTTTGAATAAAGTCCACGCCGAGGCCGTCTTGAACCGCCAATGGCGCATGCCGGAGCACATGATTGAGGTCATGAGCCAGAACACGTCGAAAGCGCTCGGGTTGCGCGAAGTGTCGAAACATCTCGGCATCAACCGCAAAAACATCATCGCGTTCGGCGACGAGGAAAACGACCTCGAGATGCTCGACTACGTCGGCACCGGCGTCGCGATGGGCAACGCCATCAGCCAGTTGAAAGCCGTCGCGGATGAAGTGACCGCGTCGAACATGGAAGACGGCATCGCCATCTACCTCGAAGAAAAACTTGGCATCAAAGCATAATCCACACACCGGCTGTTCCTGCAGTCGGTGTGTTTTGCGATTTGCCTACAGAAAGCGCATCAAGTAGTCGTCAAAAATCTTGGTCATGACTTTCGGGGTGTTCGCGATGTACACATTGATTTGTTCCGCGTTCGATTCGACTGGATTCGCGTCGCGTTCATCCGTCGGGAAGTCAGAGATGCCTTTGATAATGATGCACTCGACGTCATTTTTCTTACAGATATAGGCGATGGCACCTGCTTCCGTGTCCGCGATGGTGACGCCATGCTCTTTGAGTTCTAAATAATCGTTCCACATCACGACCGCTCGATCAACCGTCCTCATGAAGTACTCGCCATACGGGTAGCTGAACCGCTCATCCGCTTTGACGTCATAATGCTCCAATGTCGCTTCGTATTCCCACTTCGTCGCAATACTGACTCCAATCATCACACGTCCACCCCATCTCTTTTTATTCCTATCTATAGAATAACCCCCGCTGAGCGTTCAGCGGGGGTTCATTTCAGCGTCGGAACGCACCTTCGACATTTTCAGTCGGAACCATGTTGATGAAGACGCTTGGATCGGCGTCTTTACAGATTCGCGTGATCTCACGCACTTCGTGGCGCTGGGCGACCATCATGAGCGTTGCTTTCTCGACTTTCGAATACGTACCGATTGCCGGCATGAGCGTAATGCCGCGGAAGACGTGCTGATGCAGTTCTTTCGTCACTTCGTCCGGATGACTCGTGACGATGAAGAGCGTCTGCCGCTGCGTGTTCGTATAGATCTCGTCGATGACTTTCGACGTGACGTATAAGAAGACGATCGTATAAAGCGCGGTCGGCCACCCGAACAAAGCACCGGCCCAAAGCGCGATCATCATGTTCATGAGGAACAGATAGACGCCGACCGAATTGTTCGTGAACTTCGCCAAGATGAGGGCGACGATATCAAATCCACCGGTCGAGGCACCGAAGCGAATCGTGATTCCCGAACCGATGGCGAGCAAAACCCCGCCGAACACAGCGTTCAAAAGCGGGTCGTCCGAAATGATTGACGACTGTGGAAGCACGCGAATAAACACGGTAACTGCCGCAACACTGATCAACGTATGAATCATCATGTTCTTGCCGAGCATGAAGTAGCTGACGATCAAGAGCGGCACGTTCAAGACGAAGAACCAAATCCCTTCTCCGAGCTCAAACGGTGTCCCCGCAAACAGTTTCGTAAAGATTTGGGCGAGCCCTGTAAATCCGGTCGAGTATACCCCCGCCGGGATTAAGAATAATGTCATGGATAATGCAACGAACACTCCCCCGATAATCGAAACGATCCCGATGCGTGCGTGTTCTTTAACGGCTTCCGTCAAGTTCTGTCTCCCCTTTCAAAAATGGCTAAGAATCAAGATAACATAGTTTTCTAGTGCTGCCTACCATAAAAATAATGGGATGTGTCCGTGCTTCTCATAAAAAAACAAGCCGGCCGGAGCCGACTTGTTGAGCTGATGCGTTTGGTCACGCTTTCACTGTCTCGATGGTCACCGCATCGTTTGCCGGGACCGTGACGACGTTTCCGTAGACGCGGATCGACACGTCCGTACCGCCCGTCTGTTTGATCGTCACTTGTTCACGCGTCGACGTGACCGTCAAGTGATGACCGCGCCAGAGCATGTTGAACGAGTACCCGTTCCAGCCCTTAGGAATCATCGGGCTGAACGTGAGTTCCGTCTCGAGGGCGCGCATGCCTGCGAAACCGTGAACGATCGACATCCATGAGCCGACCATCGATGTGATGTGAAGCCCGTCTTCTGTGTCGTTGTTATAGTTGTCGAGGTCGAGGCGCGCCGAACGCTGATACAACTCGACCGCTTTATCTTCGTAACCGACTTCGGCCGCAATGATTGAGTAAACACAAGGTGACAAGCTCGACTCATGGACCGTACGCGGCTCATAAAAGTCGAAGTTGGCCCGCTTCTGTTCGACCGTGAAGCGGTCGCTGAACGTATACAGCCCTTGGAGCACGTCCGCTTGTTTGATGAAGTTCGAGCGGAGGATGCGGTCCCACGACCAGTTTTGGTTGAGCGGCAAGTGTTTCGGATCAAGGTCTTTCACCAAGATCTGTTCTTTATCCATGAAGCCGTCCTGTTGCATGAACACGTCTGGGACGAGGTCATCTTTCGGATAGTACATCTTCGTTTGGATATCGTTCCACTTCGCGAGTTCTTCATCTGAGAGACCAAGCGTCGCGATAAGTTCTTCAAGGCGCGCCGGCTCTGCTTCTTTCAAATAGTTGTACACTTCTTGCGTGTACTCGAGCGTCCAAGCGGCAATCAAGTTCGTATACCAGTTGTTGTTGACGTTGTTGTCGTATTCGTTCGGACCTGTGACGCCTAGGATCATATACACGTCTTTGTGCGGGACAAAGTTGACGCGGCTCGCCCAGTAACGCGAGATCTCGACCAATACTTCAAGTCCGTATTGACCTAGGTATGACTTGTCGCCCGTGAAGTTCGTATAGTTGAAGATGGCGTGGGCGATCGCACCGTTCCGGTGAATCTCTTCATGCGTGATTTCCCACTCGTTGTGGCACTCTTCCCCGTTCATCGTCACCATCGGATAGAGGGCACCTTCCATGCCGACGTTCTTGACCGAGTTCTCTTTTGCTTGCGGCAATTGATTGTGACGATATTTGAGCAAGTTCCATGAGACTTCCGGTTTCGTCGTTGCCAAGTAGAAGTGGAGGCAATATGCTTCCGTATCCCAGTATGTGGCACCGCCGTATTTCTCACCAGTGAACCCTTTCGGTCCGATGTTGAGGCGCGAGTCTTCGCCCGTGTACGTCTGATACATATTGAAGATGTTGAAGCGGATGCCTTGTTGCGCTTCAGCGTCCCCATCGATGCGGACGTCGGCATCTTCCCAGCGAGCGAGCCATGCTTCTGTCTGCTCGGCGAGAAGCGTTTCAAAGCCTTTCTCAAACGCCATCTCAACGCGTTGCATTCCCGTCGACTGCAATTCCTCGACTTCGTAGTCACGGTTCGTGACGACCGAGACGTATTTGTACGCTGTCGCCGTCTCGCCAGCTGCCGCCGTGACCGTGAATTTGTTGGCGACGTAAAGATCAGTCGCTTCGAGCACTTCACAACGGGCTCCTTCGACGTCTGCGATCATCGAGGCCGTGATGTGCCAATCGAGCTTCTTCGTTTTCGTTGTCACGAATCCGAAACGTTCTTCAACACCATGCTCGACCGGTAACCAGAACTTCTCATCATAGTTCGAATCCTCATTGACGACATCGCCGTCCAAGTAAGGTGTGAATTCAACTTTCGCTTCGTAGTTCACCGGAGTGACGTTGTAACGGATTGCCAAAATCTCTTTATCGACGATTGAGAAGAAACGGACGACTTCGACGTTCGTCTCTTCCGTTCCGTTCACGAGCGTGAACGTCCGTGTGAGAACGCCGCGTTGCATATCGAGCTCACGCGTGAAGTCTTTCACTTCCCACTTCGCCAAATCGACCGGTGTCCCGTTGATGGCAACACGAAGACCGACGACGTTCGTCGCGTTCAATACTTTTGCGAAGTACTCCGGATATCCATTTTTCCACCAACCGACACGTGTCTTATCTGGATAATAGACGCCGGCCACATAGAAGCCTTGGTGTGTATCGTTTGAATAATCTTCTTCAAAGTTACCGCGCATCCCCATATGACCGTTACCAAGCGAGGTAATCGATTCTGCGAGGCGGTTTTCTTTCGGATGCAAGTTCTCTTCCGTTACTTTCCATTCATCGACTGCAAACAATCGTTTCATCTGTCTGCCACTCCTTTTTCTCTACAAGGCTACTCGTCATCAGACAATCGAATCATGCAACCGTTTGTCTATGAAAGCGCTGTATTTCAATCTCACCTCTCATTTTACACGACTCACACAAGAATGCAATCGTTTGCATAAATTTTTTTCTTACTTTTTGGAGCAAACAAAAAACCTACCACCTTTTCAAGAAGGCAGTAGGTGCTCTAGTCACTTGTCTTGGTCGCGTCCAAACGCGGCGTTCGCTTCGTGACCCTCGAATGCCGGGTTGTTCCCGTCATTGAATCCCGTATCCGGTTCGTCGAGGATGAGGGCATACCCTCCGTTTAAAATGTCTCCGTACGCCCGGTTGACGTCATCGTCAGTGAGACCAAGGTCAAGCAAGGCCCGCTTCACTTCCTCCTCGCCTTCCGCGACGCCAGTGAATTTCTGCATCCAGTTCGCGCTCGCTTCTTCCACTTTCGCATCGGTATTCCGTTTGACGAGCGAGACATCGTCTTGATCTTTCGCGACGACGAACACATCACTTTCGTCGTAACCCTCTTCGGTCAGTTGATCGATTTTGGCGACGAGTGCCGCCTCCTCTGGATACGTATCTACAAAACGACGTTTACTCATTGTGTCTCATCCTTTCGCGTTGTATGGTCTTCGACCGTGACATCGGCTTGTCCGACTTCGGTCACTTCGATTTCTTCTTTGCGGAGCGTTTCCGTCATCGTCTTGACGTCTTCGGTCACTTGTTTTCGAACGATGATTTCTTCGACGACGACAGGACGCTTCACGATGAAAGCCCGTTCCTCGATGACTTGGATTCGTAAGTGGTCCCCTTCGTCAATCGTGCGAATGCCGGGTTGATCGAAGTCATAATCTTCGACCACATCTTCTGATCCGGTCGTCCGCTCCACATGGACCTGTTCCCTCCGAACGGGCACTTCAATCTCTTGTTCGGTCTCCGCTACGTGACGATTAATGACGACTTCTCCTGCTTGGACCGCTTGCTTCTCGATCGTCAGCCGTTCCTCGTGTAAGGCGAGCGTCTGTTCTTCCGTCTTCGGTGCAGGTTCGGTCTTCGAACTCGTAGCATTAACCTGTTGTTCACTCCGGTCCGCGTCGACATAGAGGAAGAGTCTACCTTGTTCGACTTCTTTCGCGAAGCGGTCTTGTTGCTCTGACGTCAAGCGCATGCTTTTGAGCCAGCGTTCGATTGGCCGCTCACTTGACGTGACGAGCGAGGCGACCGTTCCCGGTTCATCGGTGACGAGAACATAGAGGTTCGAGTGACGGCGGACAGCGTCCGCCACATCGGCCCGCTTGACAAGGACGTACATGTCTTCTTCTTCATACCCTTCTCGTTTTAAATCGACCGTTCGATTGAGCAACGCTTCGGGATGATCAAATACTTCTGAGATGATTGCATGTTTCATGGCGTTCGTTCCTCCTCTAGTCAATTGGCGAAAAAAAGGATGGTCCCTCAGAGAGAGCCATCCTTGTCGAGGTACTTAGTCAATCAGATTAGAAGCGGTCGCGCTCATCACGACGTGTATGGTCGCGGTCATGATCACGATGGCGAAGGTCGTCTTCCCCTTCGACGTGCGCCTCTTCTTTACGTAACGTCTCACGTACCGTTTCTGTATCTTTCACTTTCTCTTTGCCGACGACGATTTCTTCGGCGACGACATCTTTCTTCGTCACATCGACGCGCTCTTCCGTGACCGGCACGCGAATCTCATCGCGGTCCGTTGTCGCATCGAATGAATGTCCTGTCGCTTCACGGTCCCCATCAACGCGACGGCGTTCGACGTAGACTTCGTCGCGCTCGACTTCGACATCGACACGTTCTTCGTGTTCGACGACATCTTTCTCGACGCGAACCTCTCCTGTTTGAACACGCTCTTTGTTCACTTGGAGACGCTCTTCATGCAATTCGAGCTTTTGCTCATCCGTCAAATCCGTGCGGTTACGAATATCTTCATCCATATCGTTGAATCGTTCCGATGGAATTCCAGTGTTTGAAGCTCCTGTCATCCCGACGTCACGTGCGGTCATGTTGCCTGCTTCGTTACCTTCTGAACCGTAGCCAGCTGATGTGCGGCCACCTTCGAACGTCGAGTTACGACCGTCATCTAAGATGCCGTCGTTCGAGTCCAACAAGAGGACGAATCCACCGTTCTCGATGTCTTGACGGTGACGTGCTGTCTCTTCTTCTGAGAAACCGAGTTTATCGAACGTATGACGAACTTCGTCTTCTCCGTCCGCGACTCCAAAGAAGCGATCAAGCCATGACGCTTTCGTTTCTTTTACTTCTGCATCCGTTTCGCCGCGAACCATCGAAAGGTTCGATTTATCTTTCACAACGACGTACAAATCGTCTTCGCGATGCCCCTCGGCACGAAGTTGATCAATTTTTGACACGAGCTCTGACTCCTGATAGTAAGTGCCTACATAACGTTTGTTATCCATGATTGTATCTCCCTTTCACATTCTGTATTTTTTGGTTATTGGCTGGGCGGATTCGTAATGATCTGCCATTCGGCCGGTAATGTAGATGTTCCCTTGCAACTCCGTTTCAATCGTTTCTTTCATGATTGTAATCTGTTTGTAACATCATGACTTTCGACCGATTGCTTTCGCTTCTATTATATGCATTGAGATTTTCCGCAAAAAAACCTTCCGCATGATACGGAAGGTTTGCACTCATTCAACGATTTCAGTCTTCTTTTTCTGACCGCACGACTGGCGTACGACCAAATAGTGCGGCACGATGACGCGTTTCCCGTAAGGTGGTGCGCTATCGCCGATCTGTTCAATCAAACAGTTCGTCGCCTCGAAACCAAGGCCGAAAATGTTGATTTCGACCGATGTGAGTGGCGGGTTCGAGTGTTCTGCGATGTAGACGTTGTTAAAACTGACGACGGCGACATCCTCAGGGATTCCGAGTCCCATCTCACTGAGCGTGCTGATGACACCGAGCGCCATCATATCGTCACTGACGACGACGGCTGTCGGTGGTTCCTCTAGTTGGAGCAACTCGCGCACGGCTTTGGCGCCGCCTTTCGTCATGAACTCGGCCCGGGCGATATAGTCTTCGCGAACCGGGATCCCTGCTTCCATGAGCGCCGTCGCATACCCGTTGCGCCGGTCTTGCGTGACCGCCAGTTTATCCGAGCCTCCGATGAAGGCGATACAGCGATGGCCGAGATTGTATAGATGTTTCGTCACTTCTCGTCCGGCCAAATAGTTGTCCGTGTCGACGTATGTGATTGATGAAGCATCCCCGAACGGCTTCCCGACGACGACGAACGGGAATTTCGTCTGACGTAAGTATTGAACGACTTTGTCGTCTTCTCGTGAATACAAGACGATGACCCCGTCGACGCGACGTCCTTGCACCATCTCGATGACACCGGACAATACTTCTTCTTCGGTGACACCAGTCGTCATATAGAGCGAGTAGCCGTTTTGATGGGCTTTCGTACTGATCCCACGCAACACTTCCGGGAAAAATGGGTTTTGTAGCGTCTTCGTCGCTGCGCTCGGCATGACGAGACCAATCGACTGCGTCGAGCGGTTGGCGAGGCTTCGCGCGTGAATGTTCGGATGGTACCCGAGTTCTTCCATCGAACTGCGTACACGCTCTTTTGTTTTTTGACTGATACGCGGACTGTTGGCGATGACGCGTGACACGGTCGACGGTGCGACATTGGCGTGTTTGGCGACATCTTTAATCGTGATTTGCATGATGCTCCCCCTTGCTTCCGTTAGTTCAAAGTTCCCTATCACAGGGTATCGTCAGCTCGCACTCTTGCGACGCTTCCACATGACCAATCCAGTCAAGAAAATCGGGATGGCGACGACGAGTAGACCAATCGTCCACATGTTCACTTCCGATTCTTCGACGATGTAGGCGTTTGCACTTTCTCCTGCGAGTTTGATGGTGAACGTGCCACGGCTGTCCGTGACAAGTTGTGAGAACAAGAGACCACGAAGCCGTGTATCTTCTCCGACCTCGCTTACCTCGAATTCAATCTCTCTGTCCTCGGCGTTCATATTGATGGCGTACAGTGCGACATCGTCGCCGTCACGACGTTCGAACACGGCCATGCCGTCTTTCGAAGCGATCATCCGTTGTTCGCCGGTCGCAAACACCGGGTAATCGGCCCGCATCCGGTTCATCGTCGCAACGTATTCATGGAGCTCTTCATTTCCAGGGAAATCGGTCATGACCCGGTTCGCGGGGTCAGCCCCGCCCTTTTGTGCATTCTCCGTGCCTTGGAAGACGATTGGCATCCCCGGTGACGCGTAAAGGGCGAACAATCCGAGGCGGAGCCTGCGTTCGGCCGACTCGGCACCACCTAGTTCCGCGACGTGCATGAAACGTTCGACGTCATGGTTATCGAGGAAGGTCGCCATTTGGTTCGGATCATTAAAGAACGTCTCGGCGTAACTTGCGGCCACGTCGATTTCGTCGACGTTCGCCGTCTTTTGCGTCATCGTCTTCGAGACGCGGTCATAAAACGTGAAATTGGTGATGCTGTTGAAGCCTAAGTCATCATACTCGGCGACATACTGCGGGTCCGGATCGAACACTTCGGCCAAGAGATAAAAATCTGGATCGACTTCACGGACCGCTTTGACGAAATCTTCCCAAAACGGTTTATCGACGTGGCGCACCGTATCGAGACGATAGCCGTCGATCCCGGTCTCTTCGATCCAATACGTGGCCGCCTCGAGCAAGTAGTCTTTCACTTCCGGGTCTTCGGTTTTAAAGTCGGGCAAATCGAACAGCCAGTGCGTCTCGACTTGTTCTTGATCGTTCCACAACACAATCGGTAGCTCGTCATGGAACCAGTCTGGTTTTTCTTCGACCCACGGATGGTTCGGCCCGACGTGGTTGACGACAAAGTCGAGGATGACTTTCATATCCCGCTTATGCGCCTCATCGACGAGTTCCTGCAAATCTTCTTTCGTCCCGAATTGGGGATCGATGTCATAAAAATCTTTAATCCAATAGCCATGGTAACCGCCCGGCATGTTTTCAAACACCGGCGTCAACCAGATGGACGTGAATCCGAGCGACTCGATGTAATCAAGTTTTTCAATCACGCCTCGGATATCGCCCCCATGAAAGGCTTTCGGGTCATTCTGATCGACCTGGTCATTGTTATCGGGATTCCCGTCAACGAACCGATCGACCATGATAAAGTACATGCGTTCCTGTTCCCACGATGCTGCTTCTTTCGCTCCGACGACTGTTGGAAACAAAAGAAGCGACAGAAGAACGAGCACGACGCCTCGCCTCATATCGCTTCCCCCTTAAGTGAGTATTATCCTTTCGTACCACCGGCAGTAAGACCCGAGACGAAGTAGCGTTGGAACATGAAGAACAAGAGAACGATTGGGAGGGCCGAAAGGACGGCGCCTGCCGCGAACAACGTGAAGTTGTTGTCGAACTGTCGAGAAATCATGTTGTAAAGACCAACCGCGAGCGTCTGTTTCTCTGGTGTCCGAAGGACGAGCGATGCCAAGATGAAGTCGTTGAACGGGCCCATGAAGTTGAAGAGGGCGATCGTTGCGACGATTGGCTTCGCGAGCGGCAAAATGATTTGCCAGAAGATACGAAGGTGACCGGCACCATCCATCCGAGCGGCTTCATCGAGCTCTTTCGGAATCGTATCGAAATAACCTTTTGCCAAGTACGTATTCATCGGAATCGCGCCACCGGCATACAGCAGAATGAGCGCTGTGTGCGTGTCGAGAAGACCGAGCATGTTGAGCAATACGTAGATGGCGATGATGGCGACGAATTGCGGCACCATTTGCAAGACGAGGAACAAGACGAGCGAGTTCTTCCGTCCCACGAAACGATAGCGCGAGAACACATAACCAGTGATCGTCACCAAGATGACAGCGAGCGCCATCGTAATGAAAGCGATTTTCAACGTGTTCACATACCATAAACTATAATCCGAAATCGTTAGATCAAACAAGTTTTTATAGTGAATGAACGTCGGATTTTCTGGAATGATTTTTGACGTGATGGTACGACCCGGGTTGAATGACGTCCCTACCACCCAAAGCATTGGATAGAGAATGATGATCGACGCAAGCGTCAAGATGACATAAGAGAACGCCAAATTGATTCGTTTTTGTTTTTTCATATCAGATCATATCCTCGTCTTTGAAAGATTTTGTCCGACGGAACTGGATGACGGCAAGTGTCATGATGAAGAATGACAAAATGAGCGTGATCGCAGCCGCAAGTCCGTATTGCGGGTTGGCTCCGAGAGACAATTTGTAAATCCATGAAATCAAGATATCGGTACCACCGGCAGTTTGTCCCGGTACAGCCGGTCCACCGCCGTTAAAGAGATAGATGATGTTGAAGTTGTTGAAGTTGAACGTGAACTGCGTGATGAGAATCGGTGCTGTTGCGAACAAGAGCATCGGTAACGTAATCAAGCGGAACTTGTCAAAGATGGTCGCACCGTCAATCGTCGCCGCTTCATATAAGTCGCCAGGGATCGATTGCAATACCCCAGTCATGAGCGTCATGATGAACGGGAAGCCGAGCCACCATTGAATCAAGATGAGCGCGCTGCGCGTCGCCGTCGGATCGGTCATCCAGTTGATCGGATCAAGTCCGAACGCTGGAAGGATCGTCGTGTTGAACACACCGAACGATTCGTTAAACATCGAACGGAAAATCAAGATTGTGATGAACGCTGGAACGGCCCATGACAAAATCAAAATCGAGCGGAACAAGCGGCGGAAGCGAAGGCCTTCTTGGTTCAAGAGGACCGCGAGGAAAATCCCGATCGCGATGACACCGACCGTCGAAGCGACCGTCCAGACGAGTGTCCAGCCGAGAACGCCGACGAATGTGTCGCGCCAAATGTCGATTTCAAAAATTCGTGTGAAGTTCTCAAACCCAATCCACTCGACAAGTTTTGCCGGTGGTGCGTTGTTGTAACGATAGTTCGTGAACGCGATCAAGAATGTGAAAATGAGTGGTAATACGACTGTGAAGACGAGCAAGATGAGCGACGGGATCAACATCAAGTATGGGAATCCATGGTCGCGCAAGTTGCGGAGTTGCACTTGGAACGTTGGGACGTTTAGGTGCTGATCACGAATGCGACCGACTCGGTAGGCGTCACGAATGTTCCAGATGTAGAACGCGATTCCGAAGAAAAGTAAGATTAATGCGACAATCCCTTCTACCATCAAGAAGATGGAGTGGTCGTTACGAGGTCCTGCCACTTCGCCAAGCGTGATCAATCCCCAAAGGCCACCACGGTCGCCAGGTCCTGCGCCCGCTCCTTTGAAAAAGAGATCGTAGTTTACTGCAAAATAAGACATGATAACGATAAAGAAAGCGATCGCTTTCGCTTTTTGATTGTTATAGAATTGACCGGCTCCCGGAATGATCGAAAGTAATGCGGCGTTCCGAGCATGATTGGTCGGTTTTTCCGGACGTTGTTCCGGCGTTTTAGGGTTCGCGATTGAAGCCATCCTCAATTTCTCCTTTCAATTTGAGCAAATCAATCGAGCAAGCGTTTGCTCAATTCTAGAAAATGAGGGGGAACGCCAGTCGACGTACCCCATCATTTCATATCCTTATTGGTTGTTTGCTTGGATTTGTTGCTCGATGACTTTAACAGCATCGTCAGCTGATTTTTTTGCATCTTGCTTGCCAGTTGCTACGAGCTGAAGCGCTTGTGCCATTGGCTCCCAAACTTGTCCCATTTCAGGAATGTTAGGCATTGGGATCGCGTTCGTTGCTTGATCGAATACCGCTTTCGCAACTTCGTTCGACGTGATTGTCTCGTTCGACTCGAGTGCTGCTACTGGTGGGATCTCGTTGTAAGCTTCAAACATCTTCAATGCGTTCTCTTCGTTCGTGAGTTCTGCGAGGAACATTTCAGCCCACTCTTGGTTTTCTGTGTAAGCCGAAAGTGCATATGTCTTCACGCCCATGAACGTCTTGATTGGCTCACCGTTTGGAAGTGTCGGCAAGGCAGACGCTCCAAGGTTGATGCCGGCATCTGTGTAACCAGCTACGGCCCATGGTCCGTTCATGACTGTGTGTGCTTTCTTCTCAGTGAAGAGTTGGTCCATCGCTTGGCCGCCAGACTCGCCGATCAACCCTTTAGGGAAGAGGCCTTCTTGGTACCATTTGCCGATGTACTCGAAGCCTTCGACTGCGCCTTCGTTGTTCAAGCCGATGTCAGTTGGATCGAGCGCGCCGCCGTCTTCTTTGAAGACGTAACCGCCGAAGCCAGCCACGACACCGTGAGCGAAGTAGAAGTTATCCCAAAGACCGAGGAATCCGTACTCGCCTTTATCTTTAAGATCTGTAGACAACTTGTACAAGTCGTCCATTGAAGCAGGAGCTTCTGATACCAAATCCTTGTTGTACATGAGGACTGGCGTTTCAACTGATTTCGGGTAGCCGTAAGCTTGTCCATCGAACATGACAGCCGATTTCGAAGCGTCTGTGAACGCGTCAAGTGCGCCTTCGTCAGTAAGTGGAGCCAAGTGACCTTGGTCAGCGATCGTTCCGATTTGGTCGTGCGGTACGAGAACGATATCAGGACCTTTACCAGCCGGGCCGTCAAGCGCCAACTTGTCCTTTTGATCCGTCATCTGGACTTCAACGACTTCAACTGCGACGCCGTGTTCTTCTTCAAACGCCTTCGCAACTTCTTTCGTCGTTTCCGACTTTTCAATATCTTCCCAAATTACGATTTTTTCTGGCTTGTTCTCGCTAGAAGAACCGCCTTCGTTAGTAGAACCATTGTCCGTACCGCCACCACATGCAGCAAGTGCACCGAAAGCGAATACTGCCGTTGAAAGTCCTGCTACCATTTTTTTCATCTTCATGATGAAAAACCTCCCCAAGGAAATAGTATGGTCAGATTTGCGCAATCGCACTGGCCTACTGATTTTAATCAACTCCGCTACAGAATCAGTAGGTTAGTGAAAACGTTTGCATCCTCACCTCAATTTTTATTATACAGTTGTGTAAGCGTTTTACAAGTCTTTTTTTTCGCTTTTTTTATTGTGGTTGTCCCATTTATCTCTTTTTGAATTATTTATGACCCTATTTCGCAAAAAATGACGAATCGGGCGATTGACAAAATGTAAACGCTTTATTACCCTTTGCTTGAGCAAACGTTTTCACAACTGTTGTTTCTTTTCTGAACAGACAGTGTAAAATGGTTATAACCCTTAATAGAGAAAGGAACTCAAACCCATGATCAAAGAAGCCATCTACCACCGCGCCATGTCCCCTTTCGTGTACAAGTATGACCGAGAAACGATACATATTCGCTTCCATACGAAAAGAAATGATATCCAATCTGTTGACTTAATTTGGAACGACCCGTACGACTGGCACTCGGAAGATCCGGCCATGTGGAATTTCGACCCGGACAAGCCGAGCTTTTGGCGTACGTTCGAGACGCCGATGGAAAAAATCGGCCATGATGATCAATACGACTATTGGTTCATCGCCATCAAACCGCCATTCCGCCGCCTCCGTTACGGCTTCCGGCTCCATGACGGCAATGAGACGGCCGTCTATACGGAAAAAGGTTGGTTCGAAGATAAACCGCTCGACGACACGGGCTACTATTTCTGCATCCCGTTCATCAACCCGGTCGACATCTTCCACGCCCCATCGTGGGTGAAGGACACAGTCTGGTATCAAATCTTCCCGGACCGGTTCGCGAACGGTGACCCTTCTAACGATCCCGAAGGCACGCTCCCATGGAATAGTACCGAACCGACGATCACGAACTTCTTCGGCGGCGACTTCCAAGGGATCATCGACCATATTGACCATATCGTCGATCTAGGGATCACCGGGATTTACTTCTGCCCGATCTTCAAAGCGACGACGAACCATAAATACGACACGCTCGATTATATGGAAATCGATCCGCAGTTCGGAACGAAAGAGCAGTTCAAACAACTCGTCGATCTTCTCCACGAGAACGGTATCAAAGTCATGCTCGACGCCGTCTTCAACCATGTCGGCTACAACCACCCTTGGTTCTTAGACGTCGTCGAAAAAGGACCACAGTCAGAGTACCGTGACTGGTTCTATCTTCGTGACTTCCCGATCGAGACGACGCCGAAGCCGAACTACGACACGTTCGCGTTCGAGAAGAACATGCCGAAGATCAATACGGAGCACCCGGCGTTGAAAGCTTATCTATTAGAAGTGGCCCGCTACTGGGTCGAAGAATTCGGCATCGACGGGTGGCGGTTAGACGTGGCTAACGAGGTTGATCACGCGTTCTGGCGCGATTTCCGTAAAACGGTCAAACAAGCGAATCCGGATGCGTACATCCTCGGTGAGATTTGGCACGATGCCCAGCCATGGCTTAAAGGTGACCAGTTCGATGCGGTCATGAACTATCCGTTTACGAACGCGAGCCTCAACTATTTCGCGCTCGACCGGACGTCTGCTTCCGAGTTTCGCAATGAGTTGACACGCGTCGAGATGATGAACACGACGAACGTGAACGAAGTGACGTTCAACTTGATCGATTCGCACGACACGCCGCGTGCCCTTACACGAGCGAAAGGGCATAAAGGAAAGTTCAAGTTGCTCATGACGTCGATGCTCACGTACACGGGCAGCCCATGTATCTATTACGGGGACGAGATCGGCCTCGAAGGTGAACAAGACCCGGGCTGCCGCCGTTGTATGCCGTGGGACGAAGCCGAAGAAGATCGCGAATTGTTCCGCTATGTGCAGAAATTGATTCGACTCCGCAAAGAGCATCCGGTGCTCGCGAACGGCGGCTCGTATCGTTTCAATCTCGTCGACGATGAGGATAACGCCCTCATCATCGAGCGTTGTACGAAAGATGAGACGTATTTGATATACTTCAATAACTCTGATTCCGTATCGAAACTTAACCCGCTCGGCCATACCGGAAGCGCTTACGACTTGCTGCGCGACCGGGATGTAGACTCGCTCGAAGTCGAGCTCGCACCGTACAGTGCCACGATTTTAAAAATGAAATAAATTCCGTTTTGCACCCGTTTCGGCGGGTGTTTTTTTTGTTGAAAATAATTTGCCAAATCCCTTTCTTTTTCATTTCAAAAGGAGTAACATGACCCTTGTGATTTTGACAACGTAAATATTTCATATAGAGAATTGTAGAAACAAGGGAGAATACAACATGCCGACAAAAGACACCGAACAGCTCAGTTTATTTAAAATTTCGTGGCCGATTTTCATCGAACTCGCACTCCATATGGGGACCGGGATTATCGCCACGCTCATGCTCGCCCATTACTCCGATGCTGCCGCTTCCGCGGTCGGCGTCGCCAACCAAATCTTGAACGTCTTCTTAATCGTCTTCAGCGTGACCTCGGTCGGTGCGACCATCTTGATCGGTCAAGCGATCGGCGCCAATCGGATGAAGAAGAGCCGTGACTTCGCCCGTTCCGCCGTCAGCTTGAACATGTGGCTCGGCGTGCTCATGGTCGCGGTCGTCTTCTTGTTCGGTGAGACGTTCCTCCGTTTGTTCGGCTTATCGGATGAGCTGTTCGACCATGGCCTGTTATTCTTGCAGATTGTCGGGTTGTCGCTGTTCACCGAAGCGCTCATCATGGCGCTCAGTTCCGTCCTCCGGAGCCACGGGATGACGAAGCACGCGATGCTCGCGACACTTCTCATCGATATCATCACAGCTGCCGGGGCGATGCTCGCCGTCATGGGCTGGTTCGGTCTCCCGGTCACGGGTGTCGCCGGCGTCGCATGGGCCATCGTCATCGCCCGTTTCTCGGCGATGGTGCTATTGTTCTGGATCGTCAAGAAGCGGCTCATGCTCCGCTTCCCGCTCAAGGAATTGATTCGTCCGAAACGCGACGACATTCGCGCCTTGCTCCAAATCGGCGTACCATCAGCCGGAGAGAACTTGTCATATCAGTTCTCGCAAATCATCATCACCGGTTTCATCGCCACGATGGGCGAGGCTTCCCTCGCCGCACGGGTATACGTCATGAACTTGTCGATGCTCGCCTTCTTGTTCACGGTCGCCGTCGCGCAAGGGACGCAATTATTGATTGCCCGTGACATCGGCGGGAAACGGTTTAAAGAAGCGTATACCCGCGCCGTTAAGACATTGAAGATTGCCATGTTCGCTTCACTCGTGGCGTCGCTCGGGCTCGCTGTCTTCGGCAAGTCGCTGCTGGGCTTGTTCACATCGAACCCGGATATCATCGCCGTCGGGGTGCCGATTTTATGGGCGACGCTCATCCTTGAGCCAGGTCGCGCCATGAACATCGTGTTGATGGGATCGCTCAAGTCGGTCGGCGACGTTCGCTTCCCGGTCATGATCGGGATCGCCTCGATGTGGGGCGTTGCCGTCGTCTTCAGTTATTTGTTCGGACTCCAAATGGGGCTCGGCGTCCTCGGCATTTGGCTCGCCTTCTCGCTCGACGAGTGGTTCCGCGGTTTCTTCGCCTTCCGTCGTTGGAAATACGGCACGTGGCAACAAAAAGGCTTCCAGTTCGAACCGAAGCCAACTTCATAATCAACCAAAAAGAAGCGGTCGCTGTGACCGCTTCTTTTTTCATCGATTTAGGAACGCCTGCATCGCCTGCCGATGAACGTCCGTCTGACCACATTTCCGTTGCCAGATGATCTCTTGCTCGAGACCGTCCTCGAACGAGTCGGCCCGGAACAACGCCTTCATGCCTTGCACCGCCGTCGGTGACTTGGCTGCGAGCGTCTCGGCATAGGCCGTCAACCGCTCCAAGTACGCCTCATCCTCGACGAGCTCGGTGACGAGACCGAACGTTTCGGCCTGTTCGGCATCAATCGTGCTGCCGCTCCACATCCAAGCGAGCGCGAGATCGGGCCGCATCAAGCGTCGTAAATGGTACGGTCCCCCGGCATCGGCGACGAGGCCGATTTTGATGAAGGCGGAACTGAACTTCGTCGACCGGGCGACGAGACGGACGTCCGCCGCGAGCGCCAGACTGAGACCCGCCCCCGCGACGACCCCGTGAATGCCGGCAATGATTGGTTTCGGACAGTCGGCAAGCGCCCGCACGAGCGGATGGTACACCTCTTCCAAATACACCCCATAGTCGGCGTCACTCTCAATCGTCAAGTCCTGTCCCGATGAGAAGGCACGCCCTTGCCCGACGAGCACGATGACGTGGACGGCCTCATCCGCCACGAGCTGCTCCATCGCTTCCCTCGCCTCGCGAAGCAACGTCTCATTTAATGCGTTCAATTTTTCCGGCCGGTCCCATTTCAGCCAGCCGACCCCGTTCCGCTGTTCCAGTTGAATCGTTTCCATCCCATTTCCCCCTTCACTAAAATGAATCACTATTCATTTCTATGTCGTTCATTCTGTTTCCTTCTTGTCATAGAAACTTTCCGAGTTCGATTGCCCGACGCTACCACTATTTGCTATTCTTAAAAGAGTCGTTCAACGAAAGGGTGGGGCTGATGCAACTGACGAATGCCGCAAGACAATTGAAACAACGGAACATCCCGTTCACGTACCACTCCTACGAAGTGGACGCGTCCGACGTCTCCGCCAAACATGTCGCCGCGTCACTCGGTAAACCGCTCGACCAGCTCTATAAAACGATTTGTCTCGAGAATGAGCAACGGCGCTACGCCTTCTTCCTCATCTCAGGAGATTTAGATATCGATTTGAAAGCGGCCGCGAAAGCCTGGGGCGCCAAAAAAGCCTCCCCTGTCCCGATGAAGGAGCTCGAAACGCTGACCGGCTACATCCGCGGCGGTGTCTCGCCAATCGGGGCGAAAAAACGGTTTCCTGTCTTCTTGCATGATAGTGCCAGACAAAAAGATACGATCATCATCTCGGCCGGCAAGCGCGGCTACCAACTCGAACTCACACCGACCGACCTGCTCCGGTTCACGGACGGTCACTGGTTCACTCAATGACAAAGAAAGATGGAGGCAATACCTATGTGGAAAGAACGAATCCGCTCATGGATTCCTAACTCGTTTACGTTCGGCAACTTGTTCTGCGGCGTCTTGGCGATCGTTTATGCGGCGCGCGGTGACTTCTCGAACGCGACGCTGCTCATCATCATCGCCATGATGCTCGACAGTTTGGATGGACGGCTGGCCCGTATGCTCGGCGTGGCCGGTGACTTTGGAAAAGAACTCGACTCGCTCGCCGATGTCGTCACGTTCGGGGTCGCCCCGGCGCTTCTCGCCTACTATACGTTTTTCATCGATTACGGCAACTACGGTCTCTTCTTCGCCGCCTTGTTCCCGTTGTTCGGTGCTTACCGCTTGGCCCGCTTCAACTTGTCGGCGACGAACGTCACGGCCAGTTACTTCTCGGGCGTCCCGATTACCGCGGCCGGTGGCTTGCTCGCCGTCGTGACGACGTTCGGGGACCAGATCAACGAGTTGCTCACTCCGATTTTCTTCACGGGTCTCGCTCTGCTCATGGTCAGCCGTGTCCGCATCCCGAGCTTTAAAGACGTGCCGCTCCCGCGCCACTCGTTCATCATCACGGTCAGCCTCATCTACTTGACGTACATGATTTTTGCCCGGTGGAAAGAATGGCCATCGTTCTGGTTCATCGCCGTCACGTTCTATGTCTTATTCATCGCTTTCTCGTTCGTCAAAAAACGAAAGCGGATGGCGAATTGACGGGTCCCTCTCGAGGGACTCTTTTTTTTGCATGCATTTATTAGACGCAAGCCGCAAACCTCTCTAGAATGAGAATAGAGGTGATGAAATGAAAGTGTATCCATGGATTTGGAAATGGTTTTTGGTTTGGTATGTCGTCGGGGTCGTCCTCGTCGGCTTTGATTTGTTGCCGAGTTGGCTCGAATGGGCGAACCCGGTCTTCTTATGGCTCGCCGGTCTCATCGGCGGTTGGGTGATTGCGGACGGCGTCCGCCACGCCCGCCTGATCGTCCCGTTCATCTTCTTCGGTTCAATCGCTGTCGAGACGCTCGGTGTCAAAACCGGGTTCCCGTTCAGTGAGTACATCTACGCGGAGGCGTTTGGTCCGACCGTGTTCGGTGTACCGGTCACGATCGGGGCGGCTTGGCTCGCCGTCATCGGCTCGAGTTTTGCCGTCGCCCGCTTGTTCTCGTTCAAGAACCGGACGCTCTGGCTCGTCCCGTTCCTCGCCGTTTGGCTCGATATGGCGATTGACCCGGTCGCAGCGAACGTGAAAGGCTACTGGGAATGGGCCAATGACGGTCTGTATTATGATATCCCGACGCAGAATTTCGTCGGTTGGTTCGGACTGTCACTCATTTTCTCTTGGTTGCTCGACCGGTTTGAAGTCGAAGCCGAGCCGATGTTACTCGGACACGGACGTTATTTGTTCGTCATGCTGCACGCCCTGTTCGGTGTCACGGCCGTCAACGCCGGTCTTTACGGCATCGGCGTACTCAGCGTTGTCACAGCCGCAGGCCTCATCTTGATAGAACGGAGGAGCCGACATGATCGAAGCGAGCAAAAAGAAATGGTTCAATAATCTGTTCTCGACGTTCGTCAAAGAACGTCAAATCCGTCCGTTTTTCCATACGATCCACGTCCGGGCCGATGACGTGCCGACACCAGGATTGTTTTTGAGCACACATAGCTCGTGGTGGGACGGGATGATTTTGCTCATGTTGAATGAATACTATTTGCGTCATGACGTTCACGTCTTGATGGATGAGGACGGGTTGCGCCGCTTCCCGTTCTTCCGTCACTTGGGCGCGTTCTCCATCAAAAAAGGCAAACTGTCGGATGTGCGCGCCTCGCTCGACTACGCCAATCGGCTCTTACTTGCAGGCAAGTCCGTCTGGGTGTTCCCACAAGGACGCGAGTATCCACAAGAGCATCGTCCGCTCGAGATTGGATCAGGTGTGACGATGCTGCTCCACCAGCCGGAAGTCCGGCTATGTGCCATCTATTATACGTTCGCGTCGCACGCCGCTCCGCTCGTCTATGTGCGCTTCCGCAACCATACGGTCGTCTCTAAGACGCGACGTGACCAAAAACAAGAGCTCGCCGAAGCACTCGAACGCCTATATGACGATACGCGCGACGACGTAATCAAGCAGTCCGACCGCTATATCGCCTTGTTCCCGCCGAAGCGCAGTTTGGCAGATTGGACGGAGCACTTGCTCCAAATCGGAAGAGGCCGCTGATGGTGATTTTGTCGCTCACATTTTTGATGCTACTGTTCACGTTGGTCAACTTGCTATTCCTCCGTCCGCTCACCGCACCCATCCCAGCTCCTCCGACCGCGGTGTGCATCCCACTGCGGAACGAGGAACGGAACGTGCCAAAACTGATCACGAGTTTGAAGGCCGCCTTGACGGATGAAAGCCACGTCTATTTATACGAGGACCGGTCCGAGGATGCTACATACGAGGCACTCGTCCGGGAAATCGCGGACGATGCCCGCTTCACCATTTTCCGTGGTGTGCCGCTCCCGGAAGGTTGGGCCGGCAAAGTCCACGCGTGTCACCAGCTGGCGACCCGGACGACCGAACCGTACGTGTTGTTCCTCGATGCCGACGTGACGATCGACCCGACGTTCATCGGGCGACTGCACGGCACACTCGCCCGTGAAGGGGCGGTCTTCTTGTCAGGTTTTCCTCGTTTCCCGACACCAACGTGGCTCGGGAAACTGTTGATTCCGATGCAACACGTCTTGATCGCCCAACATTTGCCGTTGTTTTGGCGAAAGGTGCGTCATCCCGCCTTCGCCGCCGCCAACGGAATGAACGTGCTCGTCGAACGGAAAAGTTATGACGACGTCGGTGGACACGCCTCGATCCACAATTCATTGATCGATGATATCGATCTGTGCCGTGAGTTCAAGCGACGCAAAAAAGTCACGTCGCTCGTCAACGTCTCGCCTTACATCACATGTGACATGTATGCGACGAACGAAGAAGTGTGGAACGGGTTTTCAAAGAACGTATTCAAGGGAATGAATGAAGCAGTGGGCATCGCCCTTTATTTCTTCTTATACTACGGCACCCAGCTGTCTGCTTTCATCGCACTCCTCGTCCGCATGGACTGGATCTCGTTCTTGGCGTGCGTGTTCGTCTTGCTCGCTCGACTGGCGATCGACGTCAAATCGGGAGGACGCCACTTTTGGCTCCATCCGTTCAGCCTCATCGCCTACTTGTTGCTCCTCGCGAGCGCGGTCGTGCGCAAATGGCGACGAAAGCCGATTTCATGGAAAGGCCGGACGTATCAATAATCTCGCTAGGAGGCACAACATGAAACATATCGCTATTATCGGGGCCGGGCTCGGCGGCTTGAGCGCCGCCGTCACCTTGGCCGCCCGCGGTTACGACGTGACCGTCATTGAAAAGAATGAACATGTCGGCGGAAAACTCATGCCGATCATCACCGATGGACACCGGTTCGACTTCGGGCCGAATACGATTACGATGCCGGACGTGTTCCGCTCCGTCATTCGCAACAGCGGGGCCAACCCGGATGACTATTTTGAGCTCGTCAAACTTGAGTCGCACACGGTCAATCATTTCTCTGACGGTTCGACGTTCACGTTTCATTCAGACCGCGAGAAAATGGAAGCCGAGGTACGCCGTCTGACCGGCGATAAGGCCGACAAGAATCAATTGACCGACTACTTAGACGAGGCGGAGAAGTTGTTTGAAATCGCCAATAACCGGTTCTTCACACGGATGGATTCAAAAATCGATACCGGCCTTTGGGCTGACATGATGAAAGTACATCCGCTCAAGAGCCTTCATGCGCTCCATAAGAAGTATTTTAAAGACCCGCGCATCATCCAGGCGCTCGACCGCTATGCGACGTATATCGGCAGCAGTCCGTACGTCACACCCGGCACGTTCGCGCTCATCTCGCACCTGGAGCTGAATGATGGCGTCTATTTCGCCAAAGGTGGGAACTGGACGATTGCGAAAGGCTTCGCCAAACGGGCGAGCGAGCTTGGCGTCGAGTTCCGGCTCGGTCATGAAGTCACAAAAATTGAAGTGACGAACGGAAAAGCGCACGCGGTCGTCATCGACCATGAAGAAGTCATGTCTTGTGACGCCGTCTTATTGAACGGAGAACTGCTCACGCAGTATCCGCGACTCGTCGATGCTTCTGACCGTCCGTCGTTCCCGGTACCGACGCGTGACACGATTGAACCATCGGTGTCCGCTTTCGTCATCATGGTCGGCTTGAACAAGCGGTTGAACTTGGCGCATCATAACGTCTACTTCTCAGACGACTACGAAGCGGAATTCCGGGCGCTGTTCGACGAGGAACGGTATGCGGACGAACCGACGATTTACATCTCGAACTCGGCCCATACGGACCCTTCGATGGGAGAAGCTGGCGACAACTTGTTCATCCTCGTCAATGCGCCGGCCCATATGACCGACATCGATGCCGAGACGTATGAACATTTGATTCGCCGACGCCTCCGGAAATTCGGCGTTGAATGGGAAGATCGCGATGTCGTCTTCCATCGCCGTGTCACCCCGCTCGACTTGACGCGTGATTTTTACGCATATTACGGGGCACTCTATGGGACATCGGCCAACTCGAAAAAAGGAGCGTTTTTCCGACCTTCCGCTCGCTCGGAAGATGTGTCCAACATTTGGTTCGCGGGCGGCTCGACCCATCCTGGCGGCGGCAGCCCGATGGTGACGCTTTCAGGACAATTTGCGGCCCGGTCGATGTTAGAGGACATACCTCTGACAATTTGAACATTTTGTGAACAGAAGATTCGACACTTGTCGACACGGGATAGACGTGATAACATCATATTCGAGTTCAAGCAGTTTTGTAACGTTTGTTACACCTGTAGCGATCGAATGGCTTCCCCGAGCCTATCGCGTTTTGAACTTGTCACACCCGAGAAAAAAGTGATGAGCGAGTTTCCCCACTCGTATCCCGCGGCTGGAACAGCATGCATTATGATGTTCCCCCTTAGTCCATCAAGCATCCTGCTTCAGCGAAGATGCCCCATCGTTTCATTCCCCATGAGACGAGGCACATCTTTAGGGTACATCACGTCCGATTCGTTCGTTTCCCCGATGAACGAATCACACAACGCTTACACCACTTTTGGTCCCCCGCCAAAAGTGGTTTTTTTGTGCACAAAAAAGGCAGCCGTTTTGCGACGGCTGCCTGATTTTATAACTTGGCCAACAGTTTCCCTTTTTGAATCGTCGAGACAAACGCCCGTTTCGTGAAGACGTCGTGCCCATTCTGCCGGGCCGCGTCCAAGATGCCTTCATAGAGCAATCCCGCCGCGCTGACCGGCTTTCGGCTCGTCGCAGGATATAAGTGATGGGTCTCTCGGGCCCGGACGTATAGGTGTTCGGCCCGGCGCGCCATCGTCTCCCAGACGTCGATGAACGCCGGGGTCACTTGGCGCGCGAACAAATCGGCTTCCGCGACACCGAACTCGGCGAGCAACGATTGTGGGACATAAATCCGATCTCGGTCGAGGTCTTCCCCGACGTCACGCAAAATATTCGTCAACTGCATCGCGATGCCTAAGTCGATCGCACCTTGTTTCAACTGGTGCCGTCCCGTCGCATCCACGTCCGGCGCGAGGATCGGCAACAGCATCAAACCGACGGTGCTGGCCGCATAGTAACTATATTGCTCCGTCTCCTCGAGCGTCGCGTAGCGCGTTTTATGTAAGTCCCACTTCATGCCTTCAGCCAATTCAAAGAACGGTTCGACGTCCATGTCGTACCGTCCCCAAACGTCACGCAACGCCACCCAGAGCGCATCGGTCAGATGTTCACCGGCCAAGAAACGATCGAACTCGGCCAAAAAGTCCGTCAAGCTCTCTTCAGGACGGTCGGATTCATCGACCGCGTCATCGAGCGTCCGACAAAACGCATAGACCGCGGCCACGGCCTGACGGTCTGGTTTGGAGAGCAAAGAAAAGGCCCGATAAAACGTGAGCGAGCCTTTTTTCATTACGTCTTCACAGTGACGATACGCTTCTTGTGTCGTCATGGTACAATGCCCCCATTTCTTCTTCCATTCTCTTCACTAACAGCTGCGAGCCGATCATGACGATCGGGACGCCTCCGCACGGATGCACCGATGCTCCGACGGCGTAAAGTCGGTCGATGTGCGCGTACGGGCGAGCCTGTGGTTTGAACGCGGCCGATTGGGCCAATTTCGGGGCGATGCCGAAGCTCCCGCCTTCAAATAACCCAAATCGTTCCGCATCCATCGGCGTCCGAACTTTCATCTCAATGACACGATCCCTGAAGTCGGGGACCATCTGTTCAATCCGACCAATCAAATGCTCGATCGCACCGCTCGTTTCAAAGTCCTCACGCTCCAATTTACGTGGGACCGGCACGAGGACATAGAGAACGCTCGTCCCGTCCGGTGCCAGCGTGTCGTCCATCAAAGACGGATTGAACGTATACATCGCCGGATACTTGCTTAGTTTACCATCTTCGAAGATGGTCCGCATCGACCCGGCAAAATCATTCGGCAAGTCGAATTGGTGGATCGGTAAATCGATGTCCCCGGTCACGGTGAAGTAAAGCAGGAGCGTCCCGCTCGACGGTTCGTATGATTTCGGCTTAACGCCATCAATCAACCGTTCCATGAGGGGGAAATCACCGTTGACGACGACCGCATCATACGGATGAACGACACCATCCACGATGACCGCGTTCGCTCGGCTTTGTTCCACCTGCACCCGTTCGACGTTCGCGTTCAACTCGAACTTGACGCCGCGTCGTCTCAACTCTTGTTCTACTTTCGTCGCAAGTGAGAAATATCCTCCCTTGACGTACCAGATTCCTTCTTCTTGTTCGCGGTACGGGATCAAACCATAGAGGGATGGGGTATCATATGGGTTCCCACCAATATAGAGCGTTTGGAGGCTGTAGGCGACGCGCAGACGCTCGTCTTTAAAGAAGCGTTTCATGTTCTCGTGTGCCGTCTCATACGCCTTCAAGCGCATGAGGAGCATCAATAGTTTCGGTTCGAACAAATCGGTCTTGCCTTTATAGCCCCGGTCTAAGAATGCATCGAACCCGAGGCGGTACTCTTCTCGTTTTTGAGTCATATACTTTCTAAAGCCGTCGCCCTCGTTGAACAGACGGTCAATTTCGGCCGCCTGACGTTCGATGTCACGGTATTTGTAGAACGTCGTGCCATCCTCGTAACGGAGGCGATAAAGCGGGTCGACCTCGATCAACTCGAGCTCTCGCTCCGGGAAACCGGCCTCGAGGAGCTGACTTTTCAATTTTCCGGGCAATAAGACGATGGTCGGCCCTTCATCGACGCGGGCACCGTTCTCGAACTCGACATAATTGAGCCGGCCGCCGACACGAGCTTCTTTTTCATAGACGGTCACGTCTAGCGACGGATATTTGTGGGTCAGGAGCAAGGCCGCGTAAAGCGACCCAATGCCGGCACCGACGAAACTGATGTTCATTGGCCGACACCTGCCCGGTCACGCAATAGGTTGGCGGTGATGCGCGCCGATTCAAAAATCGTCGGCAGTCCGCTGCCTGGATGTGTCCCACCGCCGACGAGCCAGACGTGGTCGAGCTCCTCGAACTGGTTATGGGGACGGAAATACATCATCTGTGACAAGTTATGTCCTAAGTTGAACGTCGCCCCTTCATAGACACCGAACGCTTCCCAATCGTTTGGCGTGAGCGGCTGCATCACCTCGATATGGTTCCGGATATCACGATACGGCGAACGAGTCTCGAGTGCATCGAGGACGCGCTCGGTCATCGTCGTCTCGAGCGTCTCCCACGGTAAATTCGACAGGTTGTTCGGCACCGGGACGAGCACATAAAGCGAGGATTTCCCTGACGGTGCGAGTGTCGGGTCAATGTTTGACGCATTCTGCACGTAGAAGGAGAAATCTTCGCTCAGCTTCAAGTCTTGCGTCATCTCTTTCACATTACGCTCGTAGTCGTCGGCGAAATGAATCGAGTGATGGGCGACGTCGTCATAGACACGATCGAGTCCAAGATAAAGCATGAACGTCGAACACGAGTAGCGTTTCTTCTTCAGCTGTTTTGGACTCCAACGTGTGAGTGCGTCGCTTGGGACGAGTGTCGTCATCGCATGGGCGAAGTCCGCACCGACAATCACTTCGTCAAAGGCATAGTGGACATTGTTCGCTACGAGTCCGTTGACGCGTTTCCCGTCGAGCAAGAGCCGGTCGACACCTTCTTCGAGACGAATCTCCCCACCCTCTTCTTCGATGACACGGGCCATCGCTGTGCAGAGTTGATTCACGCCGCCAATCGGATGATGGACGCCGTAAGCATGTTCCATATACGACAAGATTGAGAAGCCACCCGGGCAATCCCACGCCGACATGCCGAGGTATTTCGCTTGGAACGTGAACGCGTACTTCAGCTCTTCGCTCGTGAAATACTCTGATAAGACGTCGTATAACGACTTGCCGATCGATAAGAACGGGAGCGCCTTCAAGACGCGCGTCGCCACGTAATCGGTCAGTTTGTCATGTGCCGTCTGGAGCACCGGCATCAGTTTCGACAGCTTGATGGCTTGTTCGGCCATGAAGCGTTCGTACCCTTCCCCGTTGCCTGGGAACTGCTCTTCAATCGCCTGATGCATTTGATCGCGATCGGTCGTCATCGATAGGACCCGATTTCCTTTATCAAAATAAAGATCATACATCGGCTCGAGTCGTTTCATCTCGACATAGTCGTGTAAATCTCGACCTGTCTCTTCGAAGATCTCTTCTAAAATGTATGGCATATTTAAAAAAGTCGGGCCACGATCGAACGCGAATTCTCCGACTTGCAGACGCGACGTCCGTCCACCGACGAACGCCTGCTTCTCAAACACTGTTACTTTCACACCACGACTTGCGAGCAGCATAGCGGCCGCAAGTCCTCCTGGTCCGGCACCGATTACGGCGACTCTTTTTTCCGACACGTTGAACAACTCCCTATGTGAAAAGTCTCTTATGCTTCTATCCCATTATAGAAATGACTGGAGACAAGTTCAAATCTGAATCGGCTCGTCGTGTGTCCGCGATGTGTCAATTGTCGCGTTTCGCGATGACAATGTACCATGACCCTTCTGGGATGAACGGGATGAAACGGACGTTGTCAAAGCCGACCTTGTGCATTTGACGACGTAACTCACGAATCGTTGGGAGCGGATAGAGGTTATCATGCAACGTCATGAACGCATTGAACGCTGAGGCAAATCGAGCACCGAGCGGCGTCTCGGCGAGCGGAGTGACGAGTACCGCGACACCAGCTTCGTCTAAGTTTTCAAGCATCCGTCCGAGCAGTTCGATTCGTTGTTCCGGAGAGAAATAATACAACATATTATTCATCATGACGGCATCAAATCGTTCGTCGTGATCCCACTCCATAAAATCGGCTACTTCATAGCGAATCTCACCGGACTCATCTTGTTCCCGCGCCTCTGCGATCACGTCTTCCTCGAGATCGATGCCGGTCAACTGCCAATCGGGTTCGAGTCCGTGCAGTTTGCGTAAGTAACCCCCGTGGCCGCACCCGATATCGAGCATCGTCTTGACGTCGGCTTGCCGCAACAGCTGCTGCACGACCGGGAACGCGACCGTCTCGACGAGCGTCGACGTCTGTGCGACGACCTGGCCATGTGTCGCCCCATCGAACGTTTTCTGTTTGCCCGACTCTAAAAAGTCAGGATATGCGATGAGTGCCGGAATATGAAGTTCCATCATCTCTTGGAGCATAAAGCCGATGCTGCGCTCATCTTCGTGCGACAACTGATATTTCAAACTACGGGTCGGGAAATAGCGCCAACCTTTCTTCTTCAAATGGCGCACGGCGACCCCGACGTCGAGCCAACGCTCGAGCGCGAGTTTCGTCAACGGTTGCTTCAAGCGAAGCGTCATCTCCGCAAAGCTCGCCCCGCCTTGGAGCGCATCGAACAACCCATATTTATAGCCGATATATCCGTGCCAGAGCGGCAGGAACGATTCGGTTTGTTTCATCCATCTGCGTGCGTGCAAGACGCGTGACCATTCATTCATCTGTTGTTCCATCGTTTCACCTCATCATCGTTATCACTGATTTTTTTATTTTCCCCTAATAATTTACGGACAAACAAAAAATCCCACTCCGATGTGCGAAGTGGGAACCAAACTTAAATGAAGTTGCTGAAGAACGACTGTCCATACGGCAACGCATAGCCGATGAAGATTGTCACAAGCGCGAGAATCGCAAAACCGCCGAACATCGTGCCCGCAGGTTTGTTCTTCTTCACACGGATGAGCGTCATCTCACCAAAGATGAGTGTCAAGAGTCCGACCGTGATTTTCACGTGATAGAACATGCCGCCACCGTTCAATTGTAAATACAAATAAAGTCCTGTGCCGAACGCGACGAGCAACATGAGTCGAAACACCATGTGGGCAATCTTCCCGCTCTTGTTCGCGTTCTTATAGCCGACGTAGGCGACAGCGAACAAGACGAGTAATAAAATCCAGCTCGTGACGTGCGTGTGTAGGAATGCAGTCAATGGCATTCAAAGTCCCCCTTTCCATTATGTACAATCTCTATTGTACACGAGTCGATCGCTTTACGGTCAAGCAGGACACTGAAAAATCTGATCGCCTATCAAAAAGAGGCCTGATCGAGGAATGATCAGGCGCCTTGTCGTATTTCATTTATTAAGCTGTCGTTGACTCTTGTTCGCGAACCGCGTATTCGAAGCTCGGAATCACGACCGTGAACGTCGACCCTTGATGTTGGACCGACTCGACATGAATCTGTCCGGCGTGACCGCGCACGATCTCTTGACAAATCGGAAGACCGAGTCCGGTTCCGCCGATTTCTCGGCTATCGGAATTGTCGACCCGATAGAACTTGTCGAAGAGACGGTCGAGCGCGTCGCTCGGAATACCGATACCTTGGTCCTTCACTTTAATCGACACCGATTGATCGTGGTGGGCCAATTCGACGGTGATCTTTCCGCCGCGTGGTGAATACTTCACGGCGTTCGAGAGCAAGTTGCTCATCAACTGCTTGAACTTTTGACAGTCGGCGAACAGTTCATACGGTCGGTCATCGGCCGTGATGAGTTCAAACGTATGCTTCAGCGAAGAAGCCTCATAGAACGTCATCATGTCGCGGATGACCGGCTCGATATCGAGCTGTTCGCGGTCGTACATCTGACTGCCGGCTTCCATCCGTTGCACGTCGAGGAAATCGTTGACGAGATGCGTCAGGCGCTCCGTCTCGGCGTGAATCGTCTGCAAGTACTTCGCCTGCTTCTCGTTCGGCAACTGCTTCTTGACCATGAGTTCGGTGAACCCGTAGATCGACGAGAGCGGTGTCCGCAACTCGTGGGAGATCGTCGAGATGAATTCGCTCTTCAAGCGTTCCGCCTCGGTCTCGCTCGTGATGTCACGGAAGACGAGCAACGTCCCTTTCGACAACCCGCCGACGACGATGCGTTCCGCATACATCTGCAAGTTCATCTCGCCTTTACGGATCGAGAAGCTGACGCTGTCATGCGGGAAGTCATCGGTGAAGAGGCGATCGGTATACTTCAAGAAATCATCTTCTTGGTCGACTGTCGTCGAAATCGTCTCTCGCCATTCGTTCCACGACAGTTCCGCGAGTTCTCTCGACGTGATCTCATCGAGTTCAGGGAACATTTCATAAAGCGGTCGGTTGACGAAGACATCATCGGTCGAATGCTCGACATAGATGACCGCCTCGCGAATCGAATCGAGGATCCGTTCCGTCTTCCCTTTCTCACGGGTCATCTCTTCAAACAGACGCATCCGGAGAAGCGAGAGCGACAACTGACGAGCGAACGACATGATGTCACCCATCTGTGTCTGCGTAAAGCGATCTTTATAGCGGACGAGATAGATGAACGCGATGATCGAGTCATCTGTCGGGTCATGGACCGGTACAGCCGTCTCATACATATAGTATGGGTACGGGAGCGGGTGGTCGCTTGCGACTTGTTTCGACGAATGGACTGTCGTCCGAAGCGTCATCGCCCGCGTCAAGACTGAGTTCTCGCTGTCGAGCAACTGACGCGTGAGCGTCTCATTCAAGCCGTGGCTTGTGATTGAGAACGAGCCTGTCGCATCGACAAATACGAGGGCGCCGACTTCTGAGTCGGTGATGGCGACCAGTTTCTCGATAATCTCTGGGTAAGCCGTCAACGAATCGCGGGCCGCGAGCGTCTCGGTCAATTCGTTACGATAAGCCAAGTGTTGCTCGTTCTGTTGCGTCTGCTCCAAGATTTCTTCAAGTTCTTGCTGTTGCGCTTGAAGTTCTTCTTGTTGCGCAATCAACTCTTCTTGTTGCGCCTGTAATTCGTGGTTTTTCTCAATCAAGTGACGTTCATTGTCACGAAGCGTCTCGGCCATCTTATGGAACGACCGTGACATCGTCCCAATCTCATCTTCGCGTCCCATCTGATCGCTCAAATCGACGATCTCGCCCTTGAGCAGACGGTCAGATGCGACCGAGAGACGTGAAATCAAACGCGTTTGACGGCGCAAGAATGGTTGGATGAACAACAAGATCAATGCCGCGAACGACAAGATGCTCGCGATCCACAAGAATTGATGAATATCACTGTTTAACTTCCAAGCGTCATATACTTTCTGCTTCTCGCTATTCATCAATGATTTATAATCGTCTAACGCCGTCTCGATCTGTTGGATTGGGCCGAGCGTGTCGATGCCGCGTTCTGGACTGTACGGGACGACGCCCTGCTCAATCAAGCGCTGGGCGGTCGGTAAGCCTAATACGGTCTCCGGGTCAATCGTATCTTCGGTAATCTCACCTTCGGCGCGCAATTGTCCGTATTCTGTTGTCACCGGAAGGATGACGCCAAAATAGAAGTCGTGGAATTCTTGCAAGTCGTCTGCGAAAATCTCACCTTGCTTCGTTTGGACGACGCTCTTGAACCAGTTGATTTCTTGCTGGAACTCGTTCTCTTTCGACTGAGCCCGTTCAAGCGAATCGGTGTCTCCGAACAAGAGATAACCGCGCGAATCATACTGGACGCCTTGCCACTCATCCCAAAGCGTGTTCAACCGGTCAATCCGTTCATCAACGTCTTCAAGCCGTTGTTCGTTTTCAGCAACTCGCTCTTGCATGTACGTGTACATGATCATCGATCCGACCAGCGCGAGCGCGAGGAAGGAATAGAGAACGACCATGAGGTCGCGACCGAGTTTTTGTTTAAACCATCTGTTCAATTCACGATTCCTCCTATAATCTTCACCAACTCAAGTGGACTGAACGGCTTAGATATAAAGTAGTCGACGCCAATCTCGTTCGCGCAATCACGATCAGATTGTTGGCTCTTCGCCGTGAGCATCATCACTTTTGTATGTTGACGTCCCGGTAGTTTCCGAACTTTCTCGATGACCTCAAGACCGGTCATGCCTGGCATCATATGGTCGACAATCACGAGGTCATACTCGTTCTGTTCGATTAGCCGGTAGGCTTCAAGGCCGTCTGGCGCTTCATCAATGTCATATCCTTCATCTTCTAATGTATCTAAAACAAGCATCCGTAATACTTCTTCATCTTCTGCTAGTAAAATTTTTACCATGACGATTCCTCCATTTTTTATCCCATTCCATTATTTTACCGGATTCAGTTCGTAATCACAAAAAATAAGGGTGTACGGTGTATAACCGTACCCCTTTTTCTTCACAACGTCTACATTATAATACAACAATTTCCTGTAATTCGAGCGAATAAATGAGCATCTGTCCGACCGTGATCCCCCAAATCGTCTCGATGGCCTCGCGATAGAGCGATAATTGGACATGATAGCGGTCGCGCAACATTTGTTTCGCCGCGTCACGGGATTCGCTCGAAAAGAGCACAGAATCCGATTTATAGTCGAGAAGCACGTATGTCTCGCCGTCATGGAACAGACAATCGATAATCCCTTGAATCAGCACATGTTCGTCAGTGAACGTCCCGCTCGGATTGACCCGTTCGGCCGGAACCGTGTACGTAAACGGCAACTCGCGCCAGCCTGTCCCGGTTTGAAGCGCTGCCGTTAACGCGCGCCCCGTGTCTGAAGCAAAGAACGCCTCGATTTCAGGGATGGCAAGCCTTGCCGTCTCGGCCTCGACCGGGCTGAGCATGCCATCAGCTTCCCAGCGATCGATTTGTAAGGCGAGTGGTTCCGACGGGTCAATCAATTGAAAGACAAGGTGTAACGTCGTACCCCGCTCGGCTCCCGTCTGTTTCGATTGTTTCCACTTCGGCTCTCGGTACGGGGTGTCACTCGCCCGGTACGTCTCTTCAAACGCCGCCTGCTCGAGTTGGAGCGCGCGTTTCAGCTCCGTGACCGTTTGCTTGGCAGCCGTCTCGGTCGCGGCTTGGGCCGGATATTCATAAGTGAACGCCCGGCGGACAAAATCTGTAACGATCGCCTCGTCTTTGACCGGAAAGTCGATCGCTTCGAACTGTTTGACGTGATGGAGCTGCGCCATCATCTCTTGGAGCGTGGCGACTTCCGCCAAGTCCTCTTCGCCGATGATACGGTACGTCCACGGGGTCGCTTCCGATTGGGGTGCGACGATCGGCAACCCTTGCTCTTCTAAAAATGGGGCCGCCCCTTCGAGTTTTAAGAGCGCCGGAGCGACCCAATCGAGATACGTCTTCGCCTCACGACGCGCATCGGCCGATAAAGTCGTCCCGGTTTGCTCGACGTGCAACCATTGCCCGATCTGTTTTCCAGGCTCTTTGACCGTCCCGACCAAAATCAGTTTTTCTTTCGCGCGCGTGAGCGCGACATACAAGACGCGCATCTCTTCGGCTTTCATCGTCGCATCGAGATCGCGGCGAATCATCTCTTTGACGAACGTCTCCGTTTTCGTGCGCGTGACGACGTCAATCGCGTCGAGGGAGATTCCGTAACGTTTATGGAAGATGACGCGCTGCATTTGATCGCGCTTGTTGAACTGCTTCCCTAGCTGAGCGACGATTGTGACCGGAAACTCGAGTCCTTTCGACTTATGGACAGTCATGATCCGGACGACGTTTTCTTCTTCACCGAGTGAGCGCGCCTCGGACAAGTCCTCACCGTTATCCTGAAGCCGATCCATCACACGGAGGAAACGATACAAGCCGCGGTAACCACTCCGCTCATACGACAACGCCCGGTCATAGAGCGCCTTCAAGTTTTCTTGGCGCCCTTTCCCGCCCGGCAGTCCGCCGGCAAAATCATAAAATCCTGTGTCGTTGAACACTTGTTGAATCAATTCTGACAAGCTGTGGTTGCGAGCGAACGTGCGCCACGCTGATAACGCGTCAAGAACATCGCCACACTTCAGACCGAGATCGTCCTCATCATCTGCTTTCGCTTTGAGTGCCTCAAAAAACGACTCTTCCGACTCAAGGCGGATTTTCGCCAACTCTTGGTCGCTGAACCCGAACATCGGCGAGCGAAGCGCCCCGGCAAGCGGGATGTCTTGGAGCGGGTTGTCGATCAGTTTCAACACCGCGAGCATCATCCGAATCTCCGTCGCTTGGAAGTATCCCCCGTCCGAATCGGTGTAGGCCGGAATGTTGTATTGTGTCAAAATATCCATCAACTGTTCGACCCGCTCTTTCTTTGAACGGACCAAGATGACGATGTCACGATATTCACACGACCGGAGCAAACCTGTCGCTTCATCGGTCACTTTGAACGGTTCCTCGCCCGAGACGAGCTCTAAAATCCGGGTCGCGATGGCCCGGCCTTCGAGTTCTTGTTTCGACAAGTCGCGGCTCTCCCCGTTGACGAGAATGAGTTCAGGACTCGCCTCGAGCGCCTCATAGTCACGCCCCGGGACGAGACGTGCCGCCTCATCGTATTCGATTTCGCTCACTTCCTCGTCCATCAACCGGACGAACAAGTCGTTAATGCCGTGGAGTACTTCGGCTCGGCTTCTGAAGTTTTGGGACAAGTCGATCCGTTGTCCCGACCCATGCTGTTTGAAGCGCGTCGCCTTCTCGATGAACAAGCGTGGTTCGGCATGGCGGAACCGGTAAATCGACTGCTTGATATCGCCGACCATGAACAGATTTCCGACATGCTCGACTTCATTGCTGACAAGCCCGATGATCGTCTCTTGAATCTCGTTCGTGTCCTGATACTCATCGATCAATACTTCGGCGAAACGTTGCTTGTAAAGCGAAGCGACCGAAGATGGTCCTCCCTCGTCTCGTAAAATGGCGAGCGCATAATGCTCGAGGTCGCTGAAGTCGACAAAAGCACGGTCCCGCTTCGCCTGTTCATAGGCGGCACCGAACGTCCGAACGGTCTTAACGAGCGTCTCGACGAGCGGACGTTGTGTCATCAACACGTCCAAATAATCGGCCCCACTCGTGCTCGCTTGGGCGATGGCTTCACTTAACTTCTTTTTCGCCTGATCGTACGCCGGCTTCAATACCGTGTGATAGACGTGATGTTCTTCTTTCTTTTGAACGGATTTCATCGTCCCGAACTTGACGGCGCGGGAAGCCGTCTCGAGCTCGCTCCACTTGAACGAGTCCGGATCGAGATTCGCAAATGGTAAAATCGCCTGTTGCACGTTCTCAGATTGCGCCTCATAACCGGCGAGGCGAAGTTCGATGGCGACGCGACGGAGCTGACGCAATGCTTTTTCGATGTCTACCCAAAGCAGGCGCCCGAATTCAATCAACAGTTGTTCCTCGTCAGGATCCCCATCGAACTGATACAACGACACAAGTTCGTCCAAGTACGCTTCCGGGTCTGGTAGCGTCCGTGCATAGTGATAGAGGCCGAGAATCAATTCCTCGATCTCACTGTCGCCCCGGTCCGACGTATAAGCGTCAATCAAAGCGAAGAAAGCTTGGTCTTGTTGACCGTACGCCTCCTCGAGCACATCTTCGAGCACATCGTCCTGCAAAAGCACCAAGTCCCGTTCCTCGGCGATTTTGAACGCCGGGTCGAGGTCGAGCAAATAATAATTCTCCCGAATCACTTCGAGACAGAACGAGTGAATCGTCGTGATGAGTGCCCGGTTGAGCATTTGGCGCTGTTTTCGAATATATGCGTTCTCGGGATCATCACGGAGTGCCCCGTCGAGTGCTTTGGCGATTCGACGTTTCATCTCGGCCGCCGCCGCATTCGTGAATGTGACCACGAGCATGCGGTCCGCCGTCAATTCGTCCGTCTCATCCAAGAGACGGCTCGCGAGCCGTTCCACGAGGACGGCCGTCTTGCCGGAACCGGCTGCCGCCGAGACGAGCACGTGCGATCCTCTGGCATCGATGGCCGCTTGTTGGTCATTCGTCCACTTCATCGACGTCACCTCCTAATCTTGACAAGACGTCATCTTTTTCTAATTTCTTCAATTGCCGTGGCTCATTAGACAGCGCCTCATCAAAGTGACAGACACTTTGGAACGGGCACGTCTGGCAGGGCCGTCGTTCTTTATATTCATATGGCTCGACTCCGATTTCACCGTCATACATCGCCTCGGCGCTCGCCTCCGCCAAATTAAGGGCATGGTCCATCAATTGCTCGAGCTGCGGCGGGGAGACGACTTTTTTCGTCGTATTCGCATCGATCGTCCCGTCTTTCTTGTACTTGACCGGGATGACGATTGATTTTTTCTGATCGAGTTTCGCCGTCCGGTCCATCGCCTCTAAAATGGCCGGATCGTCGACGAGCAACCCTTGCATCTGATACGACTCGAGCACCTTCCGCTCGGTGTCCGTGTCCGTCTCGCCCGGTGCGACGAGCGGCCGGTGGACGTGGAAATAAAGCGCCGCTGCTGGGGCGACATTCTCTTGCGTCCACGCGTTCGCCTGCTCGATCAGCACTTTCAAGTAGATGAGCATCTGCATGGCGAGCCCGTAATAGATTTCGGCGAAGTCGATTTCTCGTTTGCTCGACTTATAGTCGACAATCCGGACGTAAAGCTGATCATGGACCGAGGCCGTGTCGACGCGGTCGATGCGACCGACAAGTTCACACGTCGCCCCGTTACTGAGCGTGAACGACACGGGCGGGAAATTGCCGCTACCGAAGGCGAGTTCGAAAGCGACGGGGTCGAATCCGTCCCGTTTCGATTGCTCGATCAATACTTCCGCCGTCTTGCTGACGACATCGGTCAATTTCTTCTTCAAATAGCCATACCGGTTCGAACTCATCAAAATCGCATTTTGAATTTCCGGCGTGACGAGTTCGACGGCCGCCTCGGCGAGTGACGAACACTCGTCGCGGCTCACATCCCGCCATTCTTTCCCGTCCATTTTCACGGTCTGGGACATATGCTCAATCGTGCGATGGTACAAGTTTCCGATATCCGGCGCTTCTAACCGATACAGGCGACGTTCTTTTAAACGGAGCCCATAGCTCGCAAAGTGACGGAACGGACAAGCCTGGAACGTCTCGAGCCGCGAGACGCTCGCTCGAATCGAGTTTGTATAAAGTGACTTGGCGACATCTTCCGGCAACGGTTGTGGCACGTTTTGATAGAAGAGTGCACTCGTCAATAAGCGAATCCGTTCGCGGCCTTCCGGATGTTTCAACAGTTCGTTGTACACCGTGAACCACGTATCTTGAATCGGATAATGCCGGCTGAGTCGTTGCAGTTCGAGCGCTGTCACCGCTGCCGTCTGATTCACGTTCGTGATAAAAGACAGCTGGTCGCTCGGGCGATGTTCCCCGGCTTCCGCGAAATGGGTCGTCACGACTTTCCCGCCACTGAGGCGGGCTTTCAGGTCAGCGATAAAACTCGCCGGTTGAATCGCCTTGCCAGCCCGGTCGACGAGGGCATAGCTGACGAACACACGATGGCTCGGTGCCGTGAGCGCCTTGTATAAATAGTACGTCTCGTCATCAAATAAATGCTCGGTCGCTTTCCCGGCCCGAACGCCGTTGTCATGCATGAAATCAAGGTCCTGGTCGGTCAACAGTTTCGACTGGGTCGCTACGAGCGGGATTTGATCTTCGTTTGCCCCGAGTAAGAAGACGACCTTTTTATCAATCAAGCGGCCCCGGACGTAATCAGTGACCGTCAATTGGTCCAGAGATGGCGGGACGAGCGCGTAACGCAAACTGTCGAGCCCGGTATCCATCATCTGCAGGAACAGTTCGGTCGAGAGCGTCTCATCTGGCGCCGCCGCTTCCAACTGTTCGAGCAAGTGCAACACGGCATCCCACACTTGGGTATGTTCTCTCGCTTCGAGCAATCTCGATTCCTCGAGCGCCTCCTCGCGCCAATAGGCGAGACAAGACGCCACATCAATCCGTTCTAAAAAGGCATAGATGGCGTGCGTGTAAGCTTGCATCGTCTTCGCCGCTTTTAAATCGGCCAACAGCGGGTCGAACGTGTCAACGACGGTTTGGCGGTAACGATTGAGTGCCGTCTCCAAGTCCAGTTCTTCCCCGGTCAGCCGTGCCTCTTCTTCGGCTCGGCGTCGCAAATACCAATCCTCGTGCCAGTGATAATGTTTGATCCCGCGCTCGATGACGAACGCCTCGAGCCGGTCGACCGACGTGCGTCGATGCTCCGCATCGAGCAAAATCAGTTCGGTTTTGAGCGCCCGAAACACCGGTTCTTCCCGGTAGCCGCGAATCGCGACCTCAATCGTCGCCTTCAATAATTCGACGACGGGATGATCGAGCATCGGTTGACGCTCATCGAGGAAGAACGGCAACCGCATTTTTTGGAGCGCTTGTGTCGCCAAGTCGCCGTACTCCTCAAGCGAGCGTGACACGAAAGCGATATCGCGATAGCGGAATCCTTCCTCGCGGACGAGCCGAACGACCTCACGGACGGCCGCCTCGACTTCTACCGACCGGTCGACGGCCGCGCTCAACACCACATTCGAATCAGGACGCGTGTATGGGGCTGCCGTCACTTGCCCGAACGTCGCCTCGAGATAGGCCAGGCTCGGATGTTGGAAGCGCGGAGATCCTGTATGAGGGTGGTCGTTTGACGAGAGACCGCGCTCAGCCAACAGCTCTTTGAAACGCATGAGTGTCCGTTGCGTCGGTCCGAACGACGGATGAGGCCGATAGAGCGAATCCGGGTCAATCGTCAACAGCACGTCGAGCGGCGCCTTCTCCGCTAAAGCGACGAGCACGGCTAGCTCCTGTTCCGAAAATTCATTGAACCCATCGACATAAAACTGCGTCCCGGTCAAATCGATGTCCGGCAACAGTTGTAGCAACACGTTGAAATAGTCTTCCGCGTGGAGCGATTTCCCTTCCGTCATCGTCAAGAAACCCTCGTAAAGAATCGACAAATCTTGGAGTTTGAGTGACCGATGTTGGTCTTGCTCGCTTAAGCGGAGCAACTGCTCGGGATCGACGAGGCCGCGCTTGAGGAGCGTGATCAACTGGTTCAGTTCCTCGTAAAAGCCGAACTGGTTCATCGTCCGGCGGAACAACGTCAATCGTTCCTCGTTCATCTCGACGACGCGGCGCAACAGCAAGTGCGTCCCTGTCTGATCTAAAAACTGTTCGGTCGCGACGCCCCGGTCGCGCATCATCAAAAAGGCGAGTCGACGCATTGATAAGACTTGAATCCGGGTCGACCCGTTCAAGCCGTCCGTCATCGCCATCTTCCGTTCCATCTCAAACGACATTTGGTCTGGGACGAGCATATAGATGGTCGGTCCGCTCGGGTCACGCTTCAGCTCTTCGATGACATGTTTCGTCATCCATTCGCTTTTTCCGCTCCCGGAACGCCCGACATGAAAAGTGACCGTCATTTAGGCGAACACCCCTTCCCTTTTTTCTTTATTATGACCCATTCGACCTCGTTTGTAGAGGGAAATCCTTCAACAGCCCAGGAAGAAAATAGACCAGCCCGCTTCAGTCCCCTTTTCCGCAAAAATCGATTAGACTGAACGTATGAGGGGGAAAGAAGATGAGTGCATATGAACAATTTGGAGGCGAACGTGGCGTTCAGCAACTCGTGGACGCTTTTTACGACCTCGTCTACGCCGATCCGATCTTATTGCCGTTGTTCCCGGACGACAAAGACCGGGTCAAAGCGCATCAGTTTGAGTTTTTAACACAACTGCTCGGGGGACCGAAACTGTATACGGAACGTCGCGGTGGCGGCAACTTGGCGATGATCCATCGCGACCACCCGATCTCGGAAACGCACGCCGGCCACTGGCTCGGCTGCATGGAGCAAGCGCTCAAAACAGTCGATGCCCCCGAATCGGTCAAGCAACAACTGTTCCATCGTTTGATCATGTCATCCTCGAACGTCGTCCGCGTCTGCTCCCACCATTTTGAGTAGTCAGCCTTTCGAAAAGCGGGTATGATAAGAAAGTAAGTAAAGGAGGTCGTTTTTCATGACAGAAGAAGAAAAAAAAGAGGCCGTTTCCTCTGAAGAAGAAACGGAAGAAGTTGAACCGACGGCAGTCCTCGCCGACGCCCTCGCAGAGGATGAAGAGGAAGAAGACCAACCCGAAGAAAAGAACATGGACCATATTAAAGGCGTGTTCAACTATCCACATGAGAATGGACGAGAGTACCGCGTCGTCTTCTATAACGATCGCAAAAACCTCGTGTTCCGTGAACTCGGGAACGGGAAAGTCGAATTCGTCGGCCGTTTCACAGACGAGTCGTATGACCAAGAGAACGAAGCAGAGATGCGTGAACTCGGCGAGCAACAGCTCGAACGGATTCTCGCGGATCGCCTCAAATAAAAAAATCGCCCGCGGGCGATTTTTTTATTTGTGCTTGTTTTTGTTTTGTTTTTTCTTACGAAGCGCGTAAATCGCACCCGCAAGTCCTCCGGCGACAGCAATCCCGGCCATGACCGGTACGAGCACTTTTTTCGTCGGAATCATCTCTTTCACCCGTTCATACGGTGTCGGCACCGACAGCTCGAGTTGAACCGCCGACTCGCCGTGACCGTGCGCACGCGCCTGACGAGCCGCATCGGTAATGACGACACGTCCCGTCGTATAACGACGAACACCGTGTTCATCGGTGTACGGGCGACGGACACGTTTGACGCCACGCACGGTGCGCCCACGAGCCGCATCGGGTCGGACTATCCGTTCACTCGTCCACGAGCGACCCCCTGTCGCGCTATAAGCAGGGCGCATCTTGCGCCGATTGATCCATGTGTACGAATCATTCATGTCTATTCCCTCCAATATACTGAAGTACCTTTTCTTATTATACCCATACAACATCTGGGGGAAACATGAGTTGTCGTGAACGTTCGTTCACAAAACAGAGGATGGCCCGGTTCGGACCACCCTCTGTTTGCCACATTACTCCGTGAACGGCTTATCTCGATGGCGACGTTTCGCCAAAATCAAGTAGTAAGCTGGAACGAGCACGAGCGTCAATACGGTCGAGAAGAGAATTCCTGACACGATTCCGATAGCAAGCGGTCGGAACAGTGGGTCTTCTCCAAGTGCGACCGGCAAGAGTGCCACGACAGCGGTCAACGCCGTCAACAGAATCGGACGAATCCGGGCGCGTCCCGCCTCATAGACGGCGGTCGTGACGGCCATGCCGTCGCGAATTCCTTGCTCGATGAACTCGAACAAGACGACTGCGTTCCGAACGACGATCCCGGCTAGTGAGACGATCCCCATCGAGGCCATGAAACTAAATGGTGTCTGGGTGACGAACAGTCCGACCACAGCACCGGCAATCGCCAAGTAAATCGTGAACAAGACGAGGAGCGGAAGTGACAGTGAATTGAACTGGAACGCGATGATCAAGAAGATCAAGAACAAGACGACGACGAACAACGTAGCAAGTTCAAGGAAGAACTCGTTTTGTGTGTCGCTCGCGCCGGATTGGTCGAACGCGATTCCTTCATCGGTCAATGACGCCTCGGCGTCAGCAAGCACGCGGTCGACGTCTTGTTTGAACGCCTCTTCGTCCATGCCTTCGCTCGCATAAATTTGGAGCGTCACGATCCGTTCCCCGTTCTCACGCGGAATCTGTTGAATCTGTTCTGTCGTCGTCTCAGTGACGAACGTACTGAGCGGTGCGACCGGAGGACCTGCCTCCGTCTGAACTGGGACGAGGATATCGTCTAAGGCGAGCGCCTCACGGTTCGCTTCCGCATCGACGACGATTTTCACATCGCGTTGTTCGACTCCGTCATCAAACGTGCCGATCGGGATGCCGTCCGTGACGAGGCGAATCTGGTCACTGATTGATTTCGCGGTCACACCAGCGGCCGCCATCGCGTCACGATCAAGTTCATACGTGAGCGTCTGGAACGGCTCTTTAATGTTGTCGAGCACGAGTGCACCGTCGATGGCTTCAAGGTCCGCTTTCACGGTATCCCGGGCCGTGACGAGTTGCTCGATCGTTTCACCGCGCATCGTAAACTCGACTGGTGCCGAAGTCGGCGGCCCTTGTTGCTGCGTATCCAAGAAGATTTCAGCATCCGGGTTGTTTTCCCGGATTTGTGTCGTATATTCGTCGATCAATTGAATCGCATCAATCGTCTCGTTGTCGACACGAACGACGATTTGACCCGTGTTTTCACCGGTCTGATCGAGCCCTTCCGTGAAGAGGCTCGGTAGGCCGCCACCCGCAAAGACAGATGTCTCGACGACACCATCAATACTTTGGAACTCTTCCTCAATCGCTCGAAGTCTCTGTTCCGTCTCCTCAAGGTCGGTTTGGACCGGCAAGGTGACACTCGTCACGACTTCTGGCCGGTTCGCAGCCGGGAAGAATTCGAACGGCGTCAACAAGATCAAGCCGTACAATGCGGTCGTGATGACGAAACCGACGAGACCGAACGTCCATGGACGTTTCGCGACTTTGGGTAATAACGTATCTGCATAGAAATTACTGAGCCGGTTCAGTGGCCCACCTAACCAACCCGGCTCGCGTTTCGATACTTTTACTTGCTTCCGATTCAACCAGTACTGGGCGATCGGCACGAGCGTCAAACTGATGAGCATCGAAGCGAGCACCGACAAGGCCAAGACGGTCGGCAAGGCACGGATAAAGTTCCCGTTCGCTCCCGAGAGGAGTGTCAATGGCAAGAAGGCGAAGACGACGGCGAGCGTCGATGTGACGATCGAGCCCCACACTTCTTTCGTCCCGCGTACGGCACCGCCCATCGCCGTGTCTCCTTTTCGGTAACGGCGCAGGATGTTGTCATTGACGACGATGGCGTCATCGACGAGAATCCCGAGCGCAATGATAGCCCCGATGATTGAGATTTGGTTCAAGTCGACTCCGGTGAAACGAAGTGGAATCAACGCGAGCAAGAACGACAATGGAATCGCTAAGCTGACAATCAGCGAGCCTGAGAACGTGAGCCCAATCGTCGTGACGACGATGACCGCAATCATGGCAATGATGAATTCACGAGTGAGGGATGAGAAAATATCATCGACCGCTTTGGCCTGCTCGTAATATGGAACAAGTTCAACACCATTCACGTTCCCGACTTCATCCGCAACGACTTCGTCGACGCGTTCTTGAAGAGTCGGAATATCTTGACCCGATTCAATCGTGACCGTCAAGGAAACGGCAGGTTGTCCGTCGAGTGAAACGAGGTCCGTGACCGCTTTCTCCGTCTCTTCGACCGTGCCGACGTCTTCAAGGAGGACAGGCGTCCCATCCACTGAGCCGACGACGACTTGGCCCATGTCATTGACGTTCGTCAAACTATCGATTGCCAATTGGTAAATCCCATCTTCAGTCGACTGGCGACCGAGCGGGGTCGTCTTATATTCTTCATTGATTGCCGTCAAGACGTCCGGAAAAGCAAGTTGACGCTCCCCGAGTTCCGCCGAGTCGAGCGAGACGACGAATTCCGTTTCCGGTAGTCCTTTGATCGTCACACCGGTAACTCCGTCTGTCCGCAACAGACGTTCCTCCAACCGCTCGATATCTTCACGCACTGTCTGGAGTGTCTGGCGATCATCTGCCGTCAACAAGTAAGAAGCGACCGGCAACTGCCCGATCGAGTCATTGACGGTCGGAGCCAGCGCATTTTCTGGCAAGCGAGGCGCAGCGTCTGAGATCGCTTGGCGTACATTCGACTGTAGCTCACTTCGATCGAAGCCGTCTTCATACTCGACGGTGATATTCGAGAACTCGGATGCGGATAATGATGACACATTCTCGATACCATCGAGTCCTCTCAATTCAGTCTCCAAAATATTCGTAACGTTCCGCTCGACCGTCTCTGCGGTCGCGCCCGGATATGGCGTTTGAATCAAGATGATATTGACACTCGTCTCTGGAATTTCACGCTTCGGAAGTTGGAAGAACGTGAGCACTCCGACGACGACTGCGACGAGCAAAAACACGATGACCAGTTTTCCTCGTTCAATCATTTTTTGAAAAAACATGTTGACCCCTCACTTTCAGATAATGTGCAAATACACATATGAACTATTCTTCTTTATCATAGAGGGGTTCACCATTCATTTCAATCTTTAAACACAGTTGAATGTGCTTCAGTGAAAGCGTTTTTGAAACGAATACGATAACTCGATGGACCGTTGCTTTTGCTTATAGACGGTATGATTTGAGACCGGGACCTCGACCGATTCACCCGAATGAAAGATAATCCGACTTCCTTTACCACTCTTCTTAGCATCGAGGACTTGAGAAAAATTGATCCAGGCACAGTCCGGACTCTCTTTTGCAATCGTCGGGAAAAAGATCGCATCTGCATGCCAATCCATGATGACAGGTGTCTTCCGGTGCGGGCCGAGTACGTTACGGGCCGCCTCGATCCGTCCTTGAATGCTTGAACCGTAATACAGACAGGCCGATTCGAGTAAATACAGGGGCGATCCCTTCATTCGCGATACACCGTCGGATTGATAGACGAGCGTCTCCGCCTCCCCATACTCATTGAAAACTGGAATCAAAGCTCTTGTTTCATTCGTCAACTGAGTCATCTGATTTGCCTCCATCATGGATATAGTGACTTACATGTCATTCATACCAAGAAATGAAGACTTAAACAAATCACGTTCATATATTTCCCACTAAAAAAACCAACCGATTATCGGCTGGTTTTTTAATTTCAGTGATCTAATTTCTTATTCTGTAACGATTTCGATTGGGGAAATTGAAAATGTACACGTACTCCGTCTTTTGTATTTCCCAAGTCGACCGTCCCCTCGTGGAGTGTCACGATTCGTTGAACGATGAACAGGCCGAGACCGAACTTCCCTTGTTTCCCTCGCGAAAACTGATGGAACAAGTCGAGGTTCGCGTCGACCGGGGGACCATCATTCTCAATGGTGATGTCGACACCCGCCTCGGAGCGTGTCAGTTCGATTCGAATCGTCGACTCGGCATAGCGCAAGGCATTATCGAGCACGTTCTCGAAGGCGACACGGATTTGTTCTCCGTCCCCGAGCATCTCGCCGGCATGTCCTGTCACCGACCAGTCCAAGTTGCCGCGCAGTTTGAATCGGCTGACGAGCAGTTCCATCAACTTGTCGAGATTGATCGGTTCAAGCCGCATCTCCTGGCCTTTAAAGTATTCGAGCTTCGTGACATATAACAAATCGACGACTTTCTTCTCGAGTCGGGACGCCTCTTCATCGATGACTTCGGCCGACCCTTTCAAATCCCCGGTCGGATAAATCCCGTCCCCGATGGATTGGGCGTAGCCGCGGATGACCATGATTGGTGTCTTCAAGTCGTGCGAGATGTTTTGGAGCAGCGCCTGTTGGGCCACGTCTTGCTCTTGCAACTCTTGCCGCATCGCGTCAATCGAGCGGGCCAACTGCCCGAGCTCATCTTGACGAGCGAGCGGGAGCACCGTCTCCCATTGTCGGTTCGAGATTTTCTCGACCGCCCGCTCCATCTCGACGATCGGTTTCGTCAACTCTCGCGACATCCATAAAGCCGGGATTAACGACAACAGGCTGATGACGCCGATTAAAATCGAGATGCGCCAGTAGAGCGTCGAGACAAGTTCACGCCGGTAAGCGTCCCAGGCATAGGAAGCTTGGTAAATTAGAGCCCCATCATACTCGTTCTGCCGGATGATATAGTAGACGTCCTCTCCATCAATCGTCGTCTGGTATTTGGCGACCTCGCTCGTCTGCGTGAGCGCCTCTTGATACATCCGGTTCGTCAATTCAAGCGGGGCCGAACCATAAATGATGCGTCCATTCGGCAAAAAGATGAGCTGGTTGACCGATCGGGATTCTTGTTGGCGACGGTCATACTCAATCGGATTTTGCGGAATGTTTTCTAACTCATTCGTATTCCCCAGGTAATAATCCACATCTTGCAACGTCTCGTACACTTGTTCATCGATAAACTGCGTGATCGAGGAACGAATCGTCAACAAAATCATCAAGGCGAGCGTCACGATGATCAGAAGGATCAATACCCAAATCTTCCACATGAGCCGTTTCGGCTGGAGACGATCGAGCTTCATGGCTTAACGAGTCGGTAACCGACGCCATAGAGTGTTTCGAGCTCAAGGCGATGCAGTTTCTTCCGGAGACGGCGTACCAAGTCATCGACGACGCGGTCCGAGCCGAAATAGTCATGGCCCCATACCCCTTCTAAAATCTGTTCGCGTGATAAGGCAGAGCCCGGATGTTCGAGGAAGAGCAGCAGCAAGTCGAATTCTTTTGATGTCAAATCGATCTCATCTTGTTCATGCTTGATGAGACGTTTCTCAGGATAAATCGTATATTCCCCATATTCGATATGCTCATTCGATTTCGAACCGTAGACACGGTCGATCAATTTTTTGACGCGGATGACCAGTTCCCGTGGCAAGAACGGTTTCGCGATGTAATCGTCCGATCCCATCTCGAGTCCGATAATTTTATCGATATCCTCATCTCGCGCCGAAATGAAAATCGTCGGCGTGAACGCGTTTTTCGCTTTGATTTGTTTCAGTAATTGGAACCCATCGAGGTCCGGGAGCATGATATCGAGCACCCATAAGTCTGGTTCGTCTTTGATTGCGGCCTGGGCCGAGGTCCCGTCGGTGAACGAACGGACCTGATACCCTTCTTGCTCTAAATACGTGACGAGCATCTTATTTAAATTGATTTCATCATCGACTAAATAGATTGTGTACATTCCAGTCACCTCTGCAACGTTTTTTATTTATCATATCAAACAATTGTGGATGAATGATGGGAATGTAGCCGTTTCCTCCGCGCTCAATGTGTTCACGACACGCAAACAAGCCCACAAAAAAAGAAGGGTTCCCCCTTCCTTACCGCGTCGGCCGAGTGCGCATCTGTTGTGCGAGGAATACCGTGCCGCCACTAAGGAGGGCCAGTACACCGCTGATCATCATGAGTTCCATCATGTTCCACCTTCCTACTGATAGCGATTCTCATTATCACCTATAATATAGCATACTTTTCTTAGCATGAACATGACAAAAAAACTCCCGCCATGCTAGGCGGGAGCTCTCGATTATGCGTTGACGTCGTAACCCTGTTCTTCGATGGCTTCGATCATCGTTTTCACTGAAATTTTATCGTTGTGGATGACATCGACCCGATGGTCCTGTAACGAGACGATCGCTGACTCGACGCCTTCAAGTTCTGTCAAGGCGCCTTCGACCGCCGCCTTGCAGTGATTACATGTCATACCTTCTACTTTTAATGTCGTTTCATTCATTTGGATGTTCCTCCTTGTGTTTTCAATCGTAACGCGTTCAAGACGACCGAGACCGAACTGAACGCCATGGCCGCCCCGGCAATCCATGGGGCAAGCAAACCGGCCGCTGCGACCGGGATACCGAGACTGTTATAGGCAAGCGCCCAGAACAAATTTTGACGAATGTTACGCATCGTCAACGCACTCATCTCGATGGCACGGTTCACCCCATCGATATCTTGCCCCATCACGGTGACATCGGCCGCCTCAAGAGCGATATCCGTCCCGCTTCCGAAGGCGATGCCGACGTCAGCGACAGCAAGTGCCGGCGCGTCATTCATCCCGTCCCCGACCATGGCCACACGGCCCTGGCGTTTCAGCGCCTCAACATGATCCGCCTTCTCGACGGGCAATACCTCGGCGATGACGTTCGTTTCCGGAATCCCGAGTTGACGGGCGACGTCGAATGCGACTTCTTTCCGATCACCGGTCAAGACGTAGACTTGTCTCGTCTTGGCAAGTTGTTGGACGACGGCACGGCTTTGGTCTTTCAACCGATCTTGCAGACCAAACGCCGCAACGACCCCAGACTCGTCGGCCACATAGACCGGCGTCATCGCCTGCATGTCCCACTCCGGTAATGCAAATCCGGCTTCTTGCATCATACGGACCGAGCCGATAAGAAGAGGTTTCCCATCTACGACCGCTTTCAATCCTCGACCGGCCAACTCTTCAACGCGTTCGACCTGACCGTCCCCTTCGCCCCGACCGATTGCCTCGGCGAGCGGGTGCGTCGACTGACGTTCGGCCATGACGGCTTGTTTCAAGAACGACGTCTCTCCGAACGTCGCCACGACTTCCGGCGTACCTTTCGTGAGCGTCCCCGTCTTATCGAAGACGACGATATCGACCCCATTCAATGATTCGAGCTGACCGCCACCTTTGAACAAGACACCACGTTCGGCGGCACGGCCCGTCCCGACCATGATCGATGTCGGTGTCGCGAGACCGAGCGCACACGGACAAGCGATAACGAGAACGGCGATCGAGGCCCGGATCGCCATGTCCAAATCATTGAAGCCAAGCGTCCAGACGGCGAACGTCAAGGCGCTGATGGCGACGACGATTGGAACGAACACACCGGAAATCCGGTCCGCTTGCCGTTGAATCGGGGCTTTGTCCGTCTGCGCCTGTTCAACAACACGAACAATTTGAGCGAGCATCGTCTCGCTGCCAACACGTTCGGCGACCATCAAGACCCGGTGCGAGCGGTTAATCGTTCCGCCGACAACATCGGCGCCGACACTTTTCTCAGATGGGATTGATTCCCCGGTCAACATCGACTCATCGATGACCGTCTCACCTTCGACGATTTTTCCATCGACCGGCACTTTTTCGCCAGGGCGGACGACGATGACGTCACCGGCTTTGACCAAGTCGATCGCGACTGGCCGTTCCACACCGTCAACAAGTAAAATCGCTTCTTTCGCCTGTAACGATAAAAGTGACTTGAGCGCGTCCGTCGTTTTTTCTTTCGCTCGGGCCTCTAACCATTTCCCGAGCAATACGAGCGTAATCAAAACGGCACTCGTCTCAAAATAGAGCGACGGATGCATCGGATGCACGAGCATCTCGAAGACGGAATAAAAGTAAGCCGCCGATGTCCCTGTCGCCACGAGCACGTCCATGTTGGCCGCGCCGCTCTTCAAGCTCTTATACGCCCCTTTATAAAACTGGGCCCCGATCCAGAACTGGACCGGTGTGGCGAGCGCGAATTGCCACCACGGATTCATGAGCCAATCGGCATGGAACGTCACACCCGGGATGTGCGTAATCATGACGAGCAGAAGCGGTGCTGACAATAGCGCCGAGATGAGCACTTTTCGTTCGAGCGGGCGGAGGTCGTGTTTCGGGGTCAATTCCGCTTTCCGTTCTGCGCCGTAGCCGATCTTCTCGATTCGGGCGATCAACTCTTCTTCAGTGATACCTTCCTCGACGCGAATCGTCGCCGTTTCAAGCGGCAAATTAACGGTCGCTTCGACGCCGTCCATTTTATTCAACACTTTTTCGATTCGGGCCGAACATGCGGCGCATGTCATCCCTTGAATCGACAGTTCGACGGTTTTCATCGGTCCACCTCCTTACTTTTTGATGCGGCTGACGATTGTCATCAATTCGTCAATGTATGGGTCCATGTCTTCCGTTTCGCTGGCATGGACTAGACATTTGCGCATGTGACGTTCGAGCAGTTGCATCTCAACTTGTTTGAGCGCAGCTTGAATGGCTGACGTCTGAGTCAAAATATCGACACAATAACGGTCGCTCTCGACCATCTTTTGAATCCCTCGTACTTGTCCTTCAATCCGGCGTAGCCGTTTGCTGAGCGCTTCACGCTCCGCGTCTTCGCGCGGAACGATCGGTTCGTCATGCATGAATTCTTCCATGGTTATCACCTCACCTTCAATATACCCCTACCCCGTAATGGTGTCAAATCATTTAATCAAAAAAAGAGCGACTGATTTGTCGCTCTTCCCCCTAATCAATTGCGTTGGAACGCCTCGCTCTTCAAGACGGTCCGTAAAATTTTCCCGGTCGTGTTCCGAGGCAGTTCATCAATGATTTCAATCTGTGTCGGCTGTTTATACTTCGCCAGTTTCGTCGCCGCGAACGACCGAATCTCGTCGAGCGTCACCTGCTCGTCACGAGTGACGATGAACGCTTTGACCGCTTCCCCTTGTTCTGCGTCTGGCACCCCGATGACGGCCGCCTCGACGATCCCCGGATGCTGATACAACACTTCTTCAACTTCGCGCGGATAGACGTTATAGCCCCCGACGATGACCATATCCTTCTTCCGATCGACGATATAAAAGTAACCGTCCTTGTCACGTTTCGCCAAGTCGCCTGTATAGAGCCACCCGTCGCGAAGTGTCATCGATGTCTCTTCTGGGAGCTTGTAATACCCTTTCATCACGTTCGGCCCACGGACGATCAGTTCACCGACCTCGTCGACCCCGACCTCTTCCCCGAGCTCGTCGACGACTTTGTTCTCGACGTGGACGATCGACGGACCAATCGAACCTGCCTTCCGCTCCCCATGGAGCGGGTTGAAACAGGTGACCGGTGACGCTTCCGAGAGGCCATACCCTTCAAGGATCTTACACTCGAACTTTTGCTCGAACGATTCGAGCAACTGTACCGGCAGGCTCGCCCCACCGGAGACGAAGACGCGGACGTGCTTGAGTGCCGAGGCGTACGCCGGGACTTTCATCGCCGTCTGTAACAAGAAGTTGTACATCGTCGGCACCCCGGCGAAAATGCTGACGCGGTGTCTCGGGATGAGGTCGAACACGTCCTGCGGCGAGAACTTCGGCAAGATGACAATCGTCGCCCCGCGAAGGAGCGGGGCGTTGACGATGACGGTCAGACAGAAGACGTGGAACATCGGCAGCGCCGCGAGCGCTTTATCTTCCGGCGTGATCTCCAAATATTCGCCGATCGAATGGGCGTTCGAGAACAAGTTGAGATGCGTCAACAACGCTCCCTTCGGTTTCCCGGTCGTCCCGCTCGTATAGAGGATGACGGCGACGTCTTCCTCATCGACCGTGACGAGTTCCCCTTTCGTCGTCGCGAACGCCTCCTCGAACGGCAAGAACTCGATGTCGCCGTCCCGTTTCAACGCCGGTACGTCCGCGTACGGGACCGAGATGACGAGGCGGAGTTGCGGTAACTTCGTGAGCGCGGCTTCTGCTTGCGCGACGAGCGGTGACAAGGCGACGATTGCCTTCACATCCCCATCGACTAAAATATAGGCCATCTCATCTGGCGTGTATGTAGGGTTGATCGGAATGACGACCCCACCTCGTGCGAGCACCGCAAAATAGGAAATCAAGAATGCCGGGCTATTGCCGAGGACGAGTGCGACGTGGTCGCCTTGTCCGATCCCTTTTTGCTCAAGTGTCGCCGCCATCGCCTCGACCTGGCCGAAAAACTGTCCGTAGCTGACCGTGTCTTCCCCAAACACGTAGGCCGCCTTATTCGGATGCGCGGCCACAACGCCCTGTAGTGCCGTGACTAAGTTTGCCATGGTAATCCCCCTTTGAAAATGAATGACTATTCACTTTTGAGCCGTAAAAAAGAGCACGGCATCCGCGCTCTTTTTCAGTTATCTTCATTGTACATGAAACGGCTCAATAAGAAAACGCTTTCAAGTCCATCGTCTTCAAATGATACAAACCGGTCCGGCTCTGTACGTGGACGAGCGCCTGCAATGTCTCGTCATCCATGAGCAAATCGTCCATCAATTTGTGGAGCGCCGACTTCTTCGCTTCGGTCGTTGCCGTGATGAAAAAGATCGCCTCGGCCCGAATGGTTTCAGCAGCAATCGTCTGCATCGCAAACGGGTGATTAAGATGTAACAACGTGATTCCATCTTGTTTCGAAACGTGGAGCGGTACATCGACGACAGCGACCGGTACGGCGACATCTGTCACGCCAGACGGGATCGTCCGCTCTTGTTCGATGACGACGCGCGCGAATGACTCATCGACAATCCCTCTTCCTTCTAACTCAAGACCGATCGCGCGGACAGCGAGGTCAAACGTCGGTTGCTCCGTCACCCACATCCAATTCGCGTCCATCCACTCTGTGATAAATCGGTACATATTGTTTCCTCCTATTGGTTGAACCCAATTTACGAAAGCGCTTGCATTGATTATGATACGCCTCGTCGAAACGACGCGCAACGGTCCACACAAGATGTCACGAAAACGCCAAAAAGAAGGGACCCTGTTCAGAGCCCCTTCTTCCCTCAAACCCGCTTCAGCTAATGAGATCGACGAGTTCTTCGAGCTCGACGTTGCCAAAGTAATGTTTGACGTCAAGCTGTGACAATTGTTCCCGAATCGCGCCGCGTTCGAATCGCGTCCCGACGAGGGCTTGTTCGACGTCATGAATATCGCCGACACCGAAGAAGTCCCCGTAGATTTTCGCTTCCGTGATCGTGCCTTTGTTGACGTTCAAGCGCACGTCAATCGTCCCAATCGGGAAGCGACGTTTCGACTCGACATCGAACTTCGGCGATTTCCCGAAGTTCCAGTCCCAGTTCGCATAGCGCTCTTTCGAGATATCCTGAACGATTTCCCAGTCCTCGTCACGCAACACGTAGCGTTCCGGCTCCTGTCCGTCGTAAATCGAATGGAGCAACGCCTCGACGAAGTGCTCCATCGCCATCTCTTCTTCCAAGAACTCGGTGATGTTGGCGACACGGCTTCGGACCGACTTGATGCCTTTTGAACGCATCTTCTCTTCCGAAACGTTGAGCGAGTTGACGACTTCCTCGATGTTCGAGTTGAACATGAGCGTCCCGTGGCTGAACATGCGGCCGCGCGTCGTGAACTGGGCGTTCCCGCTGATTTTCCGTTCGCCGACCTGGATATCATTACGTCCCGTCAACTCCGCATCGACGCCGAGTTGCTTCAAGGCATCGACAATCGGTTGCGTGAACTTCTTATAGTTGTTGAACGAGTTGCCGTCATCTTTTGTGATGAAGCTGAAGTTCAAGTTGCCCTCGTCATGATAGACGGCACCGCCGCCTGACAAACGACGGACGACGTCAATGCCGTTCTCTTCGATATACTTCAAATTGACTTCTTCTGACGTGTTCTGGTTCTTGCCGATGATGATTGACGGGCCGTTAATGTAGAACAAGAAATAGTCCTCATGCTCGACGTTCAAATGTTTGAGGATGTACTCCTCGACCGCCAAGTTGAGTTTTGGGTCCCGGATGTCCGGGTTGAAAATAAATTTCACAGTAAGTTCCTCCTAAGGATGTTCGTTAGTTGTATTATACGAGACGTCGGCCCGGCGCTACAACTCGTTTACTTCCATTCCCCTGTCATGACGCGTTTCAATGCGTTCGCGACACCATATTCGTCGTGACGCTCGGTGACGTGATGGCTGATGGCGATCAAGTCTTCATGACTATTGCCCATCGCGATGGCTTTGCCGGCGACCTCAAACATCGGAATGTCGTTCAAGTTGTCGCCGATGACGACGACTTCTGACAAATCGACACCGAAATGCTCGGCCAGTTTTTTGATGCCGTGCCCTTTGTCGGCCCCGTTCGCCATGACCTCGATGTTATCGTTGCCTGAAGACGTAACGTAAACGCCTTCGACGCGCTCATCGATTTCCGTCCACAGCGATGACATTTTCTCAAAGTGGCTCGAGAAAGCGATGAATTTATAGACGCGTCCGGCCTCGTTCTTAATGAAGTCTTCGATATCCTCGACGAGACGGACATCTTCGTTGACATAATAACGTTTGCGGAAGAACTCATACATCTCGAGCGACCGCTCGTCCCCGTTCTGTTTCAAGTTTTCCATCGTCGCATCGATCAAGTCGAGTCGGCTCGCGACGAGTCCCGCCTCCGAATACATTTCATAGAAGACGTCCGAATATTTATGGTCTTGATGCAACACCGATACGACCTCGAGCGCTTCTTCCGTCGTCAAATCGATTTCATGTAGCACGTCGCCGGTTTCTGTCAACACTCGTCCGCCGTTTGATGAGACGATCGGGCACGTGAGGCCGACCTCATCGAGGATTTCTTTCGCGTTGAAGTAATTGCGTCCCGTCGCAATCGCAAAGCGAATCCCTTGTTCTTCTGCCGCGCGAACGATTTCTGCCGTCTCGGGCGCGATTTTCGTGTGGTTGTGCAGGATCGTGCCATCCATATCGGATACGAACAATTTGTACGTTGTCATCAACATCCACTCCTCTTTTTCTGTTTCGCTTATAACTATAACAAAAAGAGAGGCCATCGGAATAATCCGACACCTCCCTTCATGAATCTTTAACGTTCTTCCGCGAGCGCTTTGATCTGTTCATGGACGCTCTTGATGCAGTCCGGCATGCCGATCCCGTCGTAGGCGATGCCCGCGAGCAGGATGCCCGGATAGACGCGGCCCATCTCGGCGCGTAGCGCGCGGACCCGGTCGGAATGGAAGACGGCGTATGGCGGCAGCCCGTCCCGGAGCCGGCTGACGACCGTCTCGAGCGGAGCGGCCTTGATTGTCATCAAGCCGCCAAGGTCCCGAAGTGCGGTCGTCACAATCTCGTCATCAGACGCATCGACGATGTCATCGGCGCCCGGTCGTCCGAGAAAGACGCGCAGGACGTGATACCCTTCCGGCACGGCGTGCGGCCATTTTTGGTCGATGAACGTGCACGCGGTGATCGTCACGTCCGCCTCTTGGCTCGTGACGAAACCTGTCCCGACGAACGGCAGCTCGATATCGTCTTGTTTAAACACGAGCGAGCACGTCGCCGTCGCGTGCGGCTTCATGTCCGCGAGAAAATCGCTGTCGACTTTCGGCAAGAACTGGCGGATGAGCCGGGGCGGGACCGTCAAGATGAGGTGATCGGACTCGATATCCCCACGGTTCGTCAATAGTCGATAGCCGCCCTCAATCTCCTCGACTTGTTCGACCGAACAGTTCAAGACGATTTCAGTGCGCTCTAGCCGTTCGGCTAGACGGTCGGTGAGCGACTTCAACCCTCGTTTGAGTGAAGCGAACTGTCCGACTTTCTTCGCCCCGACTTCAGCGACCCGCTGCTCGGGACGAAGGTGACGCATTCCCTCATACAAGTTGCCGTATTTCTTCTCGCCTTCGATAAATTGCGGGAACGTCGACAACGCACTCATCTGATCGATATCTCCCGCATAAATCCCGGAAAGAAGCGGCTCGATCAACCGGTCGACGATCGGGTCCCCGACGCGCTCGCGTAAATAAAGCCCGAGCGAGACGTCCGTCTTCGGCGCTTCGACGTCCGGGGGCGACAACAGCATCTTCCGAAGCGTGGCGTGTTCTTCCTCGGACAAGAGTGTCGTATCCTTGAACGCATCGACGTCGAGCGGAATGCCCATGACCGTCTGCTTCGGAATCGGATGTAATCCGTCATGATGGAGCACGTACGCTTGGCCGACGCCGTTCCGGACGATCTCATCGCCGAGCCCGACCTCATGAATCAAGTCGGTCATCGCCGTTTTCCGGAACACATACGAATCCGGCCCTCGTTCGACCGCAAATTCGCCGGTCTCGAACGTATCGATTTTTCCACCTAAACGTCCGCTCGCTTCGACGAGCTTGATGGTGACGTCTTCCGGCAAATAACGCTCGGCATAAAAAGCGGCGGTGAGACCTGTGATCCCACCACCGACAATCGTTACATTACGCATGATGTACAATCACGCTTTCCATTCGATCGGCGATGGCTTCAATGAAGCTACGCTCCGCGTTTGGCATGTTTGGACGTGCATAGTGGACGCCTAGGCGGTCACAAACGACTTTACATTCCACGTCGTTATCGAAGAGCACCTCGAGATGATCCGCGACGAATCCGACCGGCGTATAGACGAACGCCTCATAACCATGCTTTTCATAAAGTTCAGCCGTCAAATCTTGGACGTCCGGTCCGATCCACGGGTCAGGCGTGTTGCCCTCTGACTGCCAACCGACCTCATAGTTCGGTACGCCCGCCGCTTGGGCGATTTTATCCGCCGTCTCTTTCAATTGATCCGGATACGGGTCGCCGCCTGCCAAAATCTTCTCTGGGAGACTGTGTGCCGAGACGATCAAGCATGCTTTCTCGGCCGGTACCGGCAAGTTCGCAAACGTCGCTTTGATCGCTTCCGCCCACCAGTTGATGAATTTCGGCTCATCGTACCACGATTCAACCGAACGGATCTCGATGCCGTATTTCGCGGCTTCTTCATGCGCCCGCCCGTTGTACGACTTGACGCTATATGACGAGTAATGCGGGGCCAATACGACCGACACCGCTTCTTTGATGCCGTCGTTCGCCATTTGCGCGACCGCATCTTCTACGAACGGTTCGATATGCTTGAGCCCGATGTAGAGTTTGAAGTCGATCTCACCGGCGTGACGCTCGTTCAAGATGTCACGGAGTGTCTCCGCTTGGTCGATCGTAATTTTCGCGAGCGGTGACACGCCACCGATGGCCTCATAGCGCTCCGTCAAGTCTTGGAGTGCTTCCGGTGATGGTTTACGGCCATAGCGGATGTGTGTGTAGTAACGCTCGATATCTTCAGGTTTGTATGGTGTCCCATAAGCCATTACGAGTAATCCGACGGTTTTCATAATGATTTGCCTCCCATTTTTTCACGTGAGTAGTCATGGATAAATGCTGTCAATTTGACGAGAACGGACGGATCGACTTCCGGGAACACCCCATGTCCCAAGTTGAAGACGTATCCAGGTTGTTTCATCCCCTCGTCGAGGATTTCTTTCACTTTCGCTTCGATGACCGGCCACGGGGCCAGCAAGAATGATGGATCAAGGTTGCCTTGGACCGCTTTCGTGATGCCGCGGTCGCGCGCCTCTTGAATCGATAGGCGCCAGTCGAGTCCGACGACGTCGAGCGGCTGGTCTTGCCACTCTTCGACGAGATGGCTCGCTCCAACACCGTGCATGATGAGCGGGATGTCGAGCTTGCGCAACTCGGTGAAGATTCGTTCTGTCGTCGGTTTGATATAACGGACATAATCCTTACGGCTGAGCGTCCCGACCCATGAGTCGAACAATTGGAACGCCTGGATCCCGGCTTCTGCTTGTGCCGTCGCATATGTGATGACCATGTCGCCCAGTTTCTCCATGAGCGCGTTCCACACGTCCGGCTCGGCGTACATGAGTGCTTTCGTTCGGTGGTAGCTCTTCGAAGGACCACCTTCAATCATGTAGCTCGCAAGCGTGAACGGTGCGCCTGAGAATCCGATGAGCGGAACTTCCAAACGTTCCCGAAGCAAACGGATCGTCTCGAACACGTACGAGATGTCGTCCGTGTTGAGCGGTTTTAAGCGTTCCACATCTTCCATCGTCCGGTACGGGTTATCAATGACCGGACCGATGCCGCTCTTGATTTCTACATCCACGCCCATCGACGGGAGTGGCGTCATAATATCTTTATACAGAATGGCCGCGTCGACTCCTAGTTGTTTTACCGGGAGCTCTGTCACGTAGGCACACAATTCGGCATCATGCGTGATTTCGAATAATGTCCTCGTTTTTTTGATCTCACGATATTCTGGTTGGTAGCGTCCGGCTTGGCGCATGTACCAGACGGGCACATAGTCTGTCGCCTCTCCTTTAAACGCCTTCAAAATAGTATCGTTCATACGTCGCGTCATTCCCCTCTATAATTCTCCTACACTCTTCTTCTATAGGTATGTGAACTCAAAAACATTATACAGAAATTAATTAGAATAATGCTAATGTGAAGCATTTTCATTGTGTTTTCTTTGTGTCATTTCTTTGGCGGATACGTGCGGAAGGCTGAATTGAGCTGACCTCGAATCAAATCGTCACGCTGTTTCGACGACAGACGCTTCTCGCGCTCTTTGATGTCTTGAATTCGCCAGCCATCCTCAAGTTTCGACGCTACATCGACCAATCGCTCGACGTCATGGAAGGAATATTTACGTGACCCACCTTTTGTCCGATCCGGAAAGACGAGCCCTTTCGCTTCATAATAACGGACTTGTCGCTCCGAAAGTCCTGTCAGCTCAGTGATGACGCCCATCCCAATTACTTTCTTCGACTTATAGTCCATCGCTCGTCCTCCTCCTTCATAAAAAACTATGTCAGATAATCTGACAAATTGCAATCCAAGTCGAATTTTTCGTCTTACACTGAAAACAACTTTTGAATCATCAATCGCAAAAAGGAGGAATCGCAACATGGAAGACATCTTATATTATATGGACACGCTGTTCGTACTCATTGCTGCACTGCTCGTCTTAACGATGCAACTTGGTTTTGGCTTGCTCGAGACGGGGACGCTCCGGGCTAAAAACGCCGGGCACGTCGCAGTCAAACAAATCATCAGCCTCTCTGTGGCGGCACTCGCCTTTTGGGCCGTCGGCTTCGGCCTCTCCTTCGGGGACGGGACCCGCTGGTTCGGGACGGAAGGATTCTTCATGAACGGATCGTTCACGAGCCTTGATTGGGCCAACGTCTCGATCGACATCAAATTCTTGTTCCAGTTGTCGTTCGTCGCTGTCGCACTCGCCATCGCCTGGGGCGGTTTTGCGGAGCGGGCCAAACTTTCCGCGTACGTCTTGTTCGGTATCTTCTTCGTCGCCATCCTCTATCCGATCGTTGCCCGCTCCGTATGGGCCGGTGGACTCCTCGGATCGATGGGGATGCAAGACTTCGCCGGTTCGGCCGTCGTCCACCTTCAAGGCGGAATGGCCGCCCTCATGGCCACCATCATCTTGAAACCACGTCGTAAAACCGAATCACTCGCCGGTCACAACCACGTCTTGACGGTCGTCGGTGGACTCGTGCTCTGGCTCTGCTGGTTCGGATTCAATGCCGGGTCGACGATGTCGGTCGCGGACGGCTTCTTCGGTTACGTCGCTCTTACGACGATGCTCGCCACGGCTGCCGGTGCCCTCGGCGCCCTCGCTATCGTCATGATGCATAAGAAGACAGCGGACATCCCGACAATCGTCAACGGTGTGCTCGGGGCGCTCGTCGCGATCACTGCTGCCTGTGCCTTCGTCGAACCATGGGCCGCCGTCGTCATCGGTGCCGTCGCTTCGATCGCCACATACGGCACGAGCATCCTCATGGCAAAATATGTCGATGACCCGCTCTGTGCTTTCTCGGTACACGGGGTCGCCGGAATCATCGGGACGCTCGCGCTCGGATTATTCGCCTCGCCTCGTTTGGTCGAAATCACGGGCATCGGTTCGGCCGGCCTCTTCTACGGCGGCGGCATGGGTCAACTCGGTGTTCAAGCACTCGGCGTCTTGATTGCAATGGTCATCGCTGGTGGCGGTAGCTACGCCTTCTTGAAATTGCTCGACGTCACGATCGGTCTTCGTGTCACGGAAGAACAAGAAGATATCGGCCTCGACATCGCCGAGCACGGTGTATCCGCATACGGTGAAGTCGAGACAGAACCTGAAACTCCGGCACGCCTCCCGAAAATTCTCGGGTCGAGTGTATCGGTCATGTCACCGAAGAAATAACGACAACAGTCAGGGACACCCAAAGCGGGTGTCCCTGTTTCATGTCAGTCGGCTCAAATAGTACCGGACGACCATATAAGCGAGCGCGAGACCGACGAGCGCGTCCCACGTCGCCCCGAACATGAACGAAGCCGCGCCGAGGGCGAGCATTTGCGCGAACAACATCCGTGTCGCCCACCATTTATAGGCGACGAGCCGCTCGGCACGTGTGATCGGCAACCACGACGCCATCGACACCGTGTCGAGTCGTTTAAACAACGGGACGAGTTGCAAGGCAGTCAACCCGACGAAAAGCGGGACGACCAACCCAACGTACCACCCGCCCGAGAGCCACATGACGACGAGCGCGACGGCGGAAAGACGCAACACGAGATCGAGCGAATCGTTCGAGCGCATGACCCGGAGGCCATAGACGTACCGTGCCGCATCGGCCCGTTTCAAGACCGAGCGCTCGAGCAGGCTGACGATGAGCGATCGTTCCCGCACATCTTCCCGCATCGCCGGGACATCGACGAACCAACTGACGACCCGGTTGAACTGGGATTTGCTCTTCTCTTCAAGCAAGAGCCAATCGAACAGCGGGATGCGTCGATTTCGTCGCACGTGGAGCAAGATGAATGGGACGAACGCCGGCACCGGTGTCAACATCGGCACACCAAACAGGATGAGAAAGCCGCTCGCGAGCGCGCTCGGCAAGACGACATATTTGACCCCCTCCAACTTGGCGAGCCGTCCCGCCACCGAGATCAGGACACTCGTCGCGATGATGGTCCCGACTTCGACCGAGGTGAGCGCTTGCGTCCGGACGAGCAACGGCAACACGACGAGCATGATGAGGACGGCACGGACGGCAGCGAAGACGACGTTGAATAGTCGAACGCCGTTCATGAACGTTTGCATCTCACCGAGTCGCGGCAATAAGAAGACTTGGTCCGCTTCTTGAATTAATGTGCGGGGGCGATGCCCGAGCGGCAGAAGCAACCAGAGGAGCGCCACAATCCATTCACTCGGGAATGCCGGGTCCAAGTCCGTCAAGAACTGGTTGTAAACGAACGCTCCGTAAATGAGCGTGAAATAAAGTGTGAACAACAAACCGCCGTTCGCCACGTACCGGCTGTATTTCACGACGTCCTCCACCCAGACGCCAAATCGTTGTTTGAACACGTTCATTGCTTCCGCTCCTCGGCCTCAATCGCCTCAACATAAATGTCATCGAGCGTGGCATCCGGACGAAGACCATATGTCTCGCGCAACTGCGCCGCCGTACCGGTCGCGATGACCGACCCCTGGTGCAAGAAAACGAAGCGGTCGCAGTGACGTTCCGCCGTCTCCAAGATGTGGGTCGACATCAAGATGGCGCAATCTTCCTTATACTCATCAAACAATCTCAATAGTTGACGAATCGCGAGTGGATCGAGTCCGACGAACGGCTCATCGACGATGAGGAGCGGCGTCTTTGTCACGAGTGCACAGAGGATCATCGCTTTTTGCCGCATTCCTTTTGAAAAAACGGACGGAAACCAGTCCAATTGCTTCTCCATCCGCATATCTCGGGACAATCTTTCGGTCCGGATTTTCAGGTCGGCCTCGTCGATGTCATACGCTTTCCCGATTAGCGTCAAATGTTCACGCAACGTCAATGTGTCGTATAAAATAGGGGTCTCGGGTATATAACTTATTTTTTTACGATAGTTATTTTCCGAAGAAGCGAGTGTCTCACTATCGACTTCGACCGATCCCGAAATCGGATCAAGCAATCCTAAAATATGTTTGATCGTCGTCGATTTTCCGGCGCCGTTTAGCCCTATGAGCCCGACGAGCTCACCTTTTTTCACTTCAAACGAAACATCGTGTAACACTTGTTTACCTATATAACCGCCGTTCAACTGGTCGACGTGCAACATGAAAACTCCACCCCTCATTTTCAACTTTTTTTCGTGATATATGTTTTAAAAGCTGTCACATGGGAATAATCTGAACTGTAAGGCATTTTAAAACTTATTCATTACTTCCATTGTTCCATAAAATTGTTAGGAAGAACAATGGACAAAACAGAAAGGAGAATGTTTTTATGGGTTGGATTATCACTTTAATCGTCGGGGGTATTATCGGTTGGTTAGCAGGTCTTATTTTAGGTAAGGATGTACCAGGTGGCGTCATCGGGAACATCATTGCCGGTATCATCGGTGCTTGGCTCGGTGGCCTCATCTTCGGAGACTTCGGTCCTGCAGTTGGCGGCATCGCGATTATCCCAGCACTTCTCGGTGCGATTATCTTGATCTTGATCGTATCGTTCGTTATGAAGTCAATGAACAAAAAGCGCTAATCCAGTGCTAGAAAAACGGGACCCTCGCCGAGGGTCCCGTTTTTTGTCATGTGAGGATGAGATAGAGGGCCTCATCCCGCTCGATGAATCGTTTCTCGCTCTCCAAGCGCAAAAACGTGAAAATCGACTCGAGCAGCGTCCGGTCGTAGCGCCATTCGACACCGAGGTCCGTTTCGACTCGCTCGTTCGGTTCACCTAAAAGCGCAATGAGGTCATCCGGCCGCTTCTGTAAATCGATGTCGATGCGTTCGACGCGCCCGTCAACAAACCGCAGCTCCATCCCGTCATAGCGCCAGACGTCCCCTCGCTCCATCGGTTCACCAATCTCGTCGAGGACGGTCTGTTCACGTTTGTTCATCAGCCCTTCGATCGTCTCAATCGAGTGACCTGTCTGAGCTTCGACTTCGATTTCAATCAACTCGGCTCGATCAAGATCGAACTGCCCGGCGACGGTCTCAGCTTGTTCCGGCAACAAGGCAAACGCCAAGTCATCGTCTTCTGTCAGCGTCACGACCTCAGTCTCGGTCACCGTCGACCCATCGATGACAGCGACGGCTTTCACGTCATAACGACCCGGCATACGCTCGAGCTCCACCTCACCGCCCCCCTCATCAATTCGACCGACTTGTGCACCGTCCACCCACACGTTCGTCAACGGTACGTCCGATGTCACAACGAGCGTCTTCGGCAACAATTCAATCCGATAGTCCGAGAAACCAAACCGTCCTGCCCCCGTATCGACGAGCCGGAACAACCCATCCGTCTCCATAGCTTGCTCCCGGTCGGCGCGGTCCTGCGCTACTTCCGAGATGGCCTCGCCCCGAATCGTCTTCTCTTCATTCAACCAGCCCATGAAGCGGAGCGCCTCGGCTCGCGTCAGCGGTTCTGATTCATACTCGACGTTCTCCTGGAAGAAGCTGACGTCCTCGTTCAACAGCGCCTCTTTGAACCGGACATGAATCTTGTCATTGGCTGCCGCCGGTTGATATCCCCAGCGATAGACGGCCCCGGCGATCAGCCCGAGCACGATTGTCGCAAGGAGGACATAATAGATTCGCCTCCGCCGTACCGTTTTTTTCGATCGTACATACGCCATCCGTTTACTTCCTCTCTTGATTGCTGTTGTTTCTAGTCTAAGACGATTCATCCTCCCGGACAATCATTCTTCCGCCTGAATTTCCATGTTATGATGAAGTGGAATAGTCATTTACGAATGGAGGAACCCACATGCACACTGAAGCCAACTGTATTTTTTGTAAAATCGTCCAAAACGAGATTCCTTCTTATAAGGTATACGAGGACGACGCCGTCGTCGCGTTCCTCGATATCTCGCAGGTCACGAAAGGCCACACGCTCGTCATCCCAAAACATCACGCCCGAAACATTTATGAATTGCCAGCCGATGTCGCCCGGGATGTCTTCCAAGCCGTGCCTGCTATCGCAAACGCCATCCAGCGCGAGACGGGTGCGATCGGCATGAACATCCTATCGAACGCCGAAGCAATCGCCGGACAAACGGTTTACCATTTCCATATGCATCTGTTGCCACGCTATGGCGAGACAGATGGATTTGACGCAAAATGGGAGACGCACCAAGACGATTACTCCACTGAAGACATGCAAGCCATTGCTGCCGGCATCAAAGCGAAGCTATGAAAAAATGGACCGCCGCTCCTGGAGCGACCGGTCCATTGTCTTATGTGCCCTTATGACGAATTGATCGAATCGAGATGACGTTTCCGCTCTTCCTCGATTTGGGCCCGTTCGACTTGTAATTTAATCGCTTGCTCGTACAACTGTTGCCGCGATTTGACAGATTCCGCTTGTTCGAATTCTTTTCTTAACAAATTTAGACGGGCGTCTATTTCAACGAGTCGCTTTTCAAGCAAAGTTTGTTTACGCGTCTGTTCATTCTGTTCCGACGCTTCATATCCCGCCTCGAGTGCTTCCATTATTGTCTGTGCCCAAGGGTCATCTCCCAGTCGCTTGGCCGCGTTATACAGGTCTAGCATGTCATCAACCCAACGCTTTTGCATGTTCACTGGAGGTCACCTTCCTTTACCCATAGTTTAAAATAAAATGATTTTTCGGTCAAAATTGAATGTTCTGAAAAATTTTATTTAAGATATAGGTTTTTAATCACTCTTTTTTGGTAAAATAATATGAAAAGAATGTATTGTAGCATCAGTGTGCTTGAGGAGGGGAATATATTGTCGAGTCACAATCGTCGAGAGTGGGTTGCATTTGGCTTCGTCGTAGCGTTTTTAGGGGTTGCGACCGTGAAGAAAATCGCCCGTGGAACGGCAAATGACGCCGCGGCCAATCAACACCGGGCGTCCACAATCACTACGTTGAAAGAACAATTCCAAAAAGTTGCCAAGGACGCGTCGCAAGTGGCCGCGGCCGGTAAATTGCAAGGGAAAGAATTGACGGATCAAGTGAAAGCCGAAGTCGAACGTTATCAACAAGACATTCAGCCTTCAATCGAGCGGATCCAAGGAAACCTAGACGAGCTTTCGAACGTACAGTCAGACATGACCGAAGCGAAAGCGGAAAAGACCAACTGACCGGTCTGTTGTCATCGCCCGTCGTTTTAGTCACATTGTATCCGGAAAGGATGGATCGACATGGAACATGAAAAAGAATTCACTGGCCCTGAGGCCATGCTCTATAGTCATAAAATCATTCAACTTAGTAAGGCATTGTGGAAGACGGTCGAGAAAGACTGGCAGAATTGGATCAAGCCGTTCGATTTGAACATTAACGAACACCATATTTTATGGATCGCTCACGCCCTCGGCGGCGCCTCGATCTCAGAAATCGCCAAATATGGGGTCATGCACGTATCGACGGCGTTCAACTTCTCGAAGAAACTCGAAGACCGCGGTTTGCTCACGTTCTCGAAAAAGGAGACGGACAAACGAAATACGTACGTCCAATTGACGCCTGAAGGTGAAGCGCTCTTGCTCGAGACGATTCATGCGTTCGATCCGGAAGAGAACGGCGTCTTCCGCGCCTCCCTCCCGCTCCAAGAATTGTACGGGAAATTCCCGGACTTGACGGACATCACAGCGATCGTTCGCCGCTTGTATGGCGACAACTTCATGGACATCTTCGCTGAAACATCGAAGATGATCACAGAAGAAGCCGGACGTCGCCCTGAGGACGACGAGATCAGTAAAGAAGCTTGACCTGCCGATACAGCGGTTCCGTGACGTCTAGCGCCATTCCTTGGCGCACGCACGCCTCGAGAATCGTCTCGGCCTCTAAATGAGGATGAAGCATGCCGACGAAATGAACGAGCAAAGGCTCTACGGACGACAGACCGTAGCGCGCTTGCTCGTTTTGTCGTTCTCGGATATCATCAAGCAGCGCGAAAAACGCGACGACTTCTTGCCGTGTCAGATTCGCCTTGAGCACCTCATGTTCAAAGGGCCGCTCCGACCAATCGACCGCCCCGAGCAACAGTTCCATTTGAAACGATAATTGATTGATTTTCTCTTCTAACGACACGTTCTCCACCCCATCATTTCACATTCTATTTCATCATTATACGACACGTTTCTGTGCTATGATACTACACAGGCAAGAGAACAGCTGTTATCATTAACAAAATGTGGTATAGTCGGATTTAGAAACTTATAGATTTTTAGGGGTGGAATATATGTCAAACGGAATGACGAACGAACCGAACAAACAAAACAAGAAGTTTTCAACAGGCGCCCTCGTCGGCGCATCAGCGATTGCACTTCTCATCGGTGTCGGCGGCACATATGCGGCGACAAACGGCGGGTCTTCGGACAACTCAGCAGTTGTTTCCTTTGAAGGCGGCGAAGTGACACGCGGCGAGATCGCGGACATGAGCTACGACCGTATGGTCCCACAACTAGCTTTCCAAGAAACGATGAACGAGTTGCTTGAAAAAGAATACGGCGACAAAGTCGAACAAGACAAAGTTGACGAAGAGTTCAGCAAGACTGAAGAGCAGTTCAACTCGAAAGAAGAGTTCGAGCAAGCGATTCAACAAGCTGGCATGACTGACACGGACGAGTTCAAAGAAGCGCTCCGCGGACAAATGCTCGTCGATGCAGCGAAGTCAGAACTCGTCGAAGTGACGGACGAAGACATCGAGGCACAATTCGCGAAAGAGAACGTCGAAGTCAAAGCGAGCCACATCCTCGTTGAGACAGAAGAAGAAGCCCAAGCGATCATCAAAGAATTGAACGATGGCGCTGACTTCGCAGACGTCGCGAAAGAGAAATCGACAGACACAGGTTCTGGTGAAAAAGGTGGCGACCTCGGTTACTTCTCAGCCGGCGCCATGGTCCCAGAGTTTGAAGAATACGCGTTCCAAGAAGACGTGGTCGGCAAAGTATCTGAGCCGGTCCAATCACAATTCGGTTTCCACGTCATCAAAGTCATGGATCGTAAAGAAAAAGATCTTAAACTCGAAGACGAGAAAGATCGCATCCGTGAAGAATTGGCAACTGAAAAAGCAGCCTCTGTCGACGCGAACAAGATCTACGCCGAGTTGATCGAGAAATATAACGTCGACGTGAAAGATGCGAAAGCTTCAACACAGTTCGACGCTGTGAAAGACGCCATTAAAGCGTCAGAAGAAGGTACAGAAGAAGCACCGGCCGAAGAATCGACCGAGCAATAAGCAAAAGACGTCCCGCGGGACGTCTTTTTTGTATGCCTTCATAGCTTCGGTTTATAAAACGCACGGTTATCGAGTGCCATGACCCGCTCAGTGAACGCTCCGGGTTCGATCCCCTCGAACGCCTTCTCGAACATGTTCATCCGGGCATCGATGTTGTCGATGAAGAACAACATCTCAGCTTCCGGGAGCTGTGGCGCGTTCGCCGATCCCCACTCCGGTTTCCCGTGATGACTGAGGACGAGATGTTGGAGCAACGTCACGACTTCGCGTTCGGTCCCGAGTTCTCGGGCCACGACCTCGATTTCAGACGCCATGAGCGACAAGTGGCCGAGCAGTTTGCCTTCAAGCGTATACTCCGGCGTGATCGCATCCGACAACTCGATTACTTTCGCCAAGTCGTGGAGCACGACACCTGAGACGAGCAAATCACGATTCAATTGCGGGTACAGGTCACACATCGTTTCAGCGAGTTTCAGCATCGACAAGACATGGAACGCAAGGCCCGAATAGACCGCATGGTGGTGTCGCACCGCAGCCGGATACGTGAAGTAAGCCTCTTCGTTCCGGTCGACGAGCGCAGTCACGAGCTCACGCATGCCCGCGTGTCCGATCGCATCGATATAGCCGCGGATCCCCGTCTCGAGTTCCGACTTCGGTACAGGTGCCGAACGGACGTATGGCGCGATGTCCGTCTCCCCTTCGATGATGGAGATTTGTTTGAGCTTCAGTTGGGTCCGCCCGCGGTAATCCATCACTTCTCCGGAAGCGTGGACGATTTTCTTCGTCGCATATTTATCCGTGTCGGCGCTATCCCATACTTTCGTCTCAATCTCTCCGCTCTCATCGCAAAGAATGAGCGTCAAATATGGTTTGCCATTTCCGGCGAGTCCTCGATAGGATTGTTTGATCATGACATATTGGTTTAACGTGTCGCCCACTTTGAGCTGACCGATTTTAGTAGTCGTCAAAAAAAGCACCTCTCTTCTTGTCAGTACCTTCATCTTAACGAAAGTTCACGTGAGATGCCAACTTTCTTAGGAAAGCGGGAATACTTGAGGGAGAAGGAAATTGGGGGAATGGAAGATGAGTTGGAAATGGTATACACGACCCGAAGAAATCGTACAGGTCGACAATCATTATGAAGAAGCGTACACGTATTGGCTAGAGCAGTTGACGACGGCGAAAGTCACAAAAATCATTGTCGAGCAAGACTATATGTATGGCTCGCTCACGCTCGACTATGAACAGCTCGAGCGTGAACCGCAAAAGATCGGGCACTACTTCGTGACCCGGGATTTCTTATGGACAATCGGCTTTGACGACGTCTATTGCCAGTCAGTGGCGGCCAAGCAATACGATACCCCGATCGAGGCGTTCTATGATTTGCTCGCTGAAAAGATGGACTATTACTTTCATGGCATCGATGAATATGAAGAACGGTTGATGGTCGCCCAGCGCGAGATGAGCGGGCAAGTGCCGCCCCAGTTCATGAATGAGATTTTCGGGCTCCGCAGCGAGATCGAACGATGGTCCGATACCGTCGTCCCGTACCGCGAACTGCTCATGGCCGGGCGCGAGGCGTTTCTCGACATGGACTTAAACGAATTGAAAGCGTATCGTCTCGCCAAATATCGCGTCAATCGGCTCCTGACGTTGATCGAACATTACCAAGAAGACGTCATCGCGATGACCGATTTGGCCGCGACGTTGTCAAACTTCCGTGGCAACGAGATCATGAAGGCGCTCACCGTTTTCACGGCCTTGACGACGCCCGTCGTCGCGTTCGGTGCGGTCTGGGGCATGAACTTCAAACAAATGCCCGAGCTCGAGTGGCCGCTCGGCTATTTGTTCGCCTGGCTTATGATCATCGGCTTCACGGTTTTGATTTATTTCTGGTTGAAGCAAAAAAATTGGATTGGGTCGCTCCTGCAATTCCCGAATCAAATCCGTAGCCAAGAAAAGTTAGATAAACAGCGCAGCAAACGAAATAAGCAAAACTAGCAAAAAACGAACAAAAGTTCGGTATACTGAAAGGAGCAGATGATACAGAAAGGTGATGTTCATGGAACGATTGATCATCCATGTCGATATGGACGCGTTTTACGCCTCGGTCGAACAACGCGACCGCCCTGACTTACGCGATAAACCGGTCATCGTCGGTGGCGCCCCTCACAGCCGTGGGGTAGTCGCCACTTGTTCGTATGAGGCGCGAAAATACGGCGTGCACAGCGCCATGTCGTCACGGCGGGCGTTCGCGCTCTGTCCTCAGGCGACGTTTGTCAAACCGCGCTTTCACGTCTATCGGCACGTCAGCCAACAGGTGATGGCCATTTTCAAATCGATTACGCCGCTCGTCGAACCGCTCTCGCTCGACGAGGCGTACTTGGACGTGACAGAAAACACGCTCATGAGCACGTCGGGCCCTTATATCGCGCGCTACATCCTCGGGGAAATCAAACGGCGGACCGGACTGACCGCTTCGGCCGGGGTCGCCCCGTCGAAGTTCGTCGCCAAGATCGCCTCAGGATTCAACAAACCGAACGGACTGACGGTCGTCGAGGCGGCTGACGTCGAGACGTTCCTCGCCCCGCTCCCGATCACGACGATGCACGGGGTCGGCAAAGTGACCGCCCAGACGTTGTTCAAGCACGACTACCATACGATCGCCGATTTGCAGGGCACCCGCCCCGAGCAGTTGAAGGCCATCTTCGGCCACGACCGGGGAAATCAGTTATATGAGCTTGCCCACGGCCGGGACAGCCGCCCCGTCGTGCCGACGCGGGAACGAAAATCGATCGGCTCCGAGACGACGTTCGCGTTTGACCTCGATGACCCGGAAGAAGTGTATGAACGTGTCGTCCCGGAAATCGAAGACGTACTCCATCAGCTCGACCGCCGCGAGCTCAGCTGTCAGACGGTGACGATCAAAATTAAGACGAGCGAGTTCCAAGCCCGGAGCCATCAAATCAAACTGAACCACCCGACGCACGACCATGATGAGATTAAACGGCTCGCCCGCCGTCTGTTTGACGAGATGGCGATCACCGAACCGGTCCGCTTGATCGGGATGACGGTCTCAGAGTTGATTCCGCGTACCGAAACGGCCCGTCAGCTCACGTTCGAGGAGCTGACGAAACCTTCGCTTGAAGAATGAATGACCATTCAGTACAATGGAAGCAAAGGGGGCGAACGGATGGAACAGTATACGATCACAGCGTTCGAGAACGACGGCACGGTCGTCTTGAACGATTCATTTACCGCGGCAAGCGATGACGAGGCGAAAACGAAAGGCCTCGCGATGCTCGAGGAAGCCGGGCATCTCCATAAAGGGGCCCGCATCGCACGTCGCGGCCAACTCATCTACTTCGAGCGCTGTAAACTGCCAGGAAAACTGAAAGGCACGGCCTCATAACAGAAGCGCCTCGGGAATCCCGAGGCGCTTGTTCATTCGCTATATTTGGCTTCCCACTCGCTGCGCCACTCCATGTAATCGGGATGCAGCTCTTCCGCCGTCTTCCCATCGAGTGAATAGCTCGCTCCGGTAAGCGGCTCGGCCGAATCCGGATACGACGTCCCGCCGATGACCTCGCCGTCCACCATCATGACCGAGACGTTCGTCTGGCCGAGTTCTGCGACTTCATCGAGCGGATGGTTGCGGACGATGAAGTTCTCATGTCGAATGTCACGTCCAATATAGTCATCCGGCGGCGTCATCTGGACTTGCCACGTACTTTGCGTTGGCAACTCAAGCAGATCTGCCTTTTCAAAGCTCGACATTCTATTCCCTTTATAAGAGACGACGTCATAGCCTTGCTCCTCTAAGTACGCCTTGCCCACTTTGGCGTCCGCCCCGAGCGTCGGTGCCGGCTGTTCGCTCTCATTCGAGCAGGCCGCAAGCAAGAACACAGCCAAAATCATCCCAACTCGTTTCCACATCATCTCTCACCTCACCGTTTAGCATTTTTTTACACATTCGGCAGAGCAAACAACATTTCCTTCAAAACGGGAAGATGAACAAAATCGTGAAGATGGCGATGACCGCCGTCACGACCTGAAGCGGCAAGCCGACTTTGACAAAATCGAAGAAGCGATAGCCGCCGATGCCGAACACCATCGCGTTCGTCGGCGACCCGAATGGTGTCATGAACGCGAGCGAGGCCGCGATGGCGACGGCGACGACGAGCGGGACGGGACTGACTTGGAGTGCCGAGGCGAGCGACAGTGCGAGCGGAGCGAATAAGACGGCCGTCGCCGTGTTCGAGATGATTTGACTCAGCACCATCGTCGCGACGAAGAGCGCAACGAGCACCCAGACCGGACCAGCCTGCCCGAACGACTCACTGATCCATGTGACGAGCCACGCCATGATCCCAGCATTGTCGAGCGCTTGGCCGACCGGGATCATCGCTGCGATCAAAAGAAGCGAGGACCATTGAATCGATTGATACGCGACGTCCATTTGGCGGACGGCTCCGGTGAGCACCATGGCAAGCGCCGCGAGCCATACCGCTACCGTCGGGTCGACCCACTCGAACACGAGGAGCGTGACCATTCCGAGCATGATCAATCCCGCTGCTAGTTGATGACGTTCGGATACGGCCCGATTAGCCACGTCGGTCACGTGCTCATTGGCAAGCAAGAGGTGCGTCTCGTTTCCGACCCGCTCTAAGTCGGCCCACTCCCCTTGGGCGACAAGCATGTCGCCTCGTTCGAGCGGCACATCTTTCAATCGGGTGATGGCGATTTCCTCGTTCGGGCGTACGACTTGAAGCACGTTCAATCGATACTCATTGCGCAACCGGCTTTCGGACAAACAGCGGCCGACGAGCGGGCTGTCGGTCGGAATCGTGAAAACGGCGACGCCCGACTCTTTGCCGTACACATCTTTGACGTTAACCGGCTCGACGACCAATCCTTCTTGTCGGGCGATGCGGTGGACATCCGTCTCATCGCCACTGACGAGGACACGCCCTTCCGTAAGCACTGTGTCGGCTCGGGCCGTGATAAACCGATGGACCACTCCTTTTCGGTGTTCGCCGACGACGACCAGGCCGTCTCGTGACCACTTGACGTCACTAAGCGTCTGACCGACGAGGCGGTGTCCTTTCGTGATGGACAGCGCGTAGACGGCTACTTGCGGTATCATCAACGGATGGGCCGCCGACGAACGAACATCCCCCGCCCCGAGCAGACGGTTCCCAATGACATAGAAATATAACAGTCCGACCACAGCCACGACGAGACCAATCGGCAAGAGCGCAAAAAATCCAAGCGCTCCCCCCGCGCCTCGGAGCGTCTCCGCGGCGACTAGGTTCGGTGGCGTTCCGATAAGTGTCATCGTCCCACCGATGCTTGAGAAAAAGGCGAGCGGCATGAGCAATTTCGCCGGGCTCGTCCCCATCTGCCTTGACATGGCGAGCACGACCGGAATCAACAAAGCGACCGTTCCCGTGTTCGACATTAGGCTCGACAAAAACGTCACGGTGACCATGAGGACGAGAAAGAGACGTACTTCACTCCCTTTCGCGTACGGGATGAGAGCGGCCCCTAACCGTTCGGCGAGGCCGGTGTGAAACAACCCGGCACCGACAATGAACAGTCCGGCGATCATGAGCACGACCGAATTCGAAAAACCGGCCATCGCTTCGACCGGTGTCAGTTGATTTGTCAAAACGAGCAAGAGGAGACCAATCAGCGCGACCAAGTCGGCCCGGAGCCAACCTCCGATAAAACCGATGATCATGACGGCTAAAATCACCAAGGTGACCATGACGTCCACCCTTTCTTGTGAAATGACCTACAAATAGAGTATACCACGCTTCATGTAAGCGCTATCATGAATTGGGTGACAATCTAGGCAACAAAAAAGCGGATGGCTCGATTGCCATCCGCTTCACTGTTATTGAACTTCGTTATCATTCACCATCGGAGCGTAGAGCTCTTCAAGTGGCTTCATGATAATTTTCGTCACTTCTGTGACCAGTTGATGCATGCGTTGCTCTTCTTGCATGAGCTCCATGATCAATTCGTTTTGTTGAACGCCCATCATTTTTGTCTGCGCATCCATCATCTCTTGTTCAGAGATTTCTTCGCCTTGCATTTGCTTCTGTTGAAGCGTCATTTGGATATCACGGAAGTCAGCGAATAACTGGTTCGCTTCTGCATCCGCATTGACACGGTCGTATAGTGAAGAGAGATTTGTGAACTCCTCAGAATCGCGAAGTGCTTTTTCCAATTGGTAAGCATGATCGTACAAGTTTGATTGTGACATGTGACGTCCTCCTAAAAACTATTAGGGCGTGCCGATCAAACGATGGCAATCAACCCTTGAATCAATCCAATCATACCACCTAATAAGGCGCCAAGCCATGTTATTGCCCGGAACTCTCGTTTTGAGATCGAAAGGACGATCTCTTCGAGGTACGAGGTATCGAGCGAGCTCACTTGCTCTTGAACGATTTGATCGATTTTCAGGCGATCCATGACCGTCTCCATTTGATCCGTGAAGCGCGTGATGACGAGCCTCACGCCGTTCGGCACGAGTTCTTCGACGACACGGTCTTCGACGTCCCGCGTATAGGAGTGGACGGTCCGATCGAGCAGTTCCCCAACCGGGAGACGCGAGACGACTTCCGTCGTCACACCGTCAATCAACCGTTCCTCTAATCGGTCGTCGAGCAGTGTATCGACCGAGCGTTCACTGAACCGCTCGAATTCGCGCGTGATCATCGTCGCCATGCCAGACCGAGTCGAGCCACCTCGCAAGATATTGATAATCTCCGGACGAATCATTTCGACGAAATTCAAGTTTTGAACGAACCCGGCGATGAAACCGAGCCGACGTTGGACGAACGAGTCGACCATGTGCCGAAGTTGCGCCTCGCCTTCAGCCGAATAAAAGTATTCTTCTGACTTGACGAGCAGGGCGTCCACGATTTCGGGGATGATGCCGCGGACACGGTCCATCCCGTCTTCACCGAGAAGCTCATATAGTTGACGCGACTTCACATCCGCAAGGACGAGTCGGAGCTCTTGCCGGAGCTTCGTATCCGCTTCTCCCAACACACGTGTCTCCGCATCGGGATAGAGCGGTTCGATGAGCGAACGGATCGTCTTGTCTGAACGAAGCATCGTCCGAACCTCACCTTGCACGAAGTGGGTAATATGATTACCGACTTGTTCATCGAGCAGGCGCTTACGCATCCCTTCAGGCGTCAACAAGTGCTTGACGACCGTCTTCCCGAGGCTCGTTGCCAATTCGTCGCGACGTTTCGGGATCAACCCCGGGGTGAACGGAACTCTCATCTTCCCGATGTATTTAGGATGATGGGGCCGAAACAACATTTTGATAGCGAGAAAGTTCGTGACTCCCCCGATTGTCGCCCCGATGGCGATCATGATGAATATTTTTAGTAGACTGTCCAAACTGCCTGCCTCCGTTCTGAAATATGATACATTGTTTGAAGAGGTGATTGTATTGACTACGTATGATCGTATTAAATCGATTTTCCCGACCGTTGTCCATCGGTCGGAAGATGCATCCGGAGACTACATCTGGTACCAAGCACACGATGGGACCGTGTTTGGACTACCCAAAATGGAATTGAGCGAGCGTGAACGACAGCTGCTTGAATGGTCGGCGACACCGTTTGTGACGACGCGTGATCCGCGTCAAGAGAAATGGCAAGACCGCTTGCTCACAGATTCGTATCGGATCGCCCAGCCATTTCGGTTGTTGTCGCTGTCGCTCCATTATCAAGAGCCGGAATCGCTCGAGCAATTTTTAGAGATATTGCACGATTTCATGCCTGAAGCGGAAATCGTCGTCATGACGCGACATCACGTGGAAATCATCGAGATGAATCAACTCGTCGATTTGTCCGAGTTCGAGGACGTGTTACGAGCCGTGGCGAGCGATTGCTACGTTGAGGCCCATGTCATCTATAGCGAGCGACCGCTCGGTGTGTTAGGGACACTGTATCAACAACATCAAACGCTGCGCCCGTTCGCGAGACTCTCTACTAAAGCTTACCCTGCTAGTCAACTATTATACCATTACTTGCTAGAAGACCATGAGACTTTTGCCGAACGTCTCCAATTGATCGAGGCCGTATATACGACGCTCGACAAGACGAACATCGAGCTGTTAGAGGCATTATTCGCCCACTCTTTAAACGTATCCCATACGGCTAAAGCACTGTTCATGCATCGAAATACGCTCAATTATCGGCTCGATCGGCTGTATGAACTGACGGGATACGATGCCCGCCAATTCTATGATGCGAGTTTGCTTCAACTCATTGTCACGTTGCACAAATCTGAGTAATCGTTTTTGTGCAACGTGTACATATCCAATGCAAGCGGTTTCACCGTATAATCAATCTTGTAAGCGCTATTATACAAGAACAGATTCCCAGGAGGCTAACGACATGGCAGAAATTCAATTGAACCACATTGATAAAATATACGAAGGTGGCGACTCAAAGGCAGTCAGCGATTTTAACTTGCACATCAAGGACCGCGAGTTCATCGTCTTCGTCGGACCTTCAGGTTGCGGTAAATCGACGACACTCCGTATGATCGCCGGACTCGAAGAAATCTCGAGCGGGGACTTCATCATCGATGGCAAGCGCATGAACGACGTCGCACCGAAAGACCGCGACATCGCGATGGTCTTCCAAAACTATGCCCTTTACCCGCACATGAGTGTGTATGACAACATGGCGTTCGGTTTGAAACTTCGCAAGTTCCCGAAAGATGAAATCGATCGTCGCGTCCAAGATGCGGCCCGTATCCTCGGACTTGAAGAATACCTTCAACGTAAGCCGAAAGCACTCTCTGGTGGTCAGCGTCAACGTGTCGCCATCGGCCGTGCCATCGTCCGTGATGCCAAAGTGTTCTTGATGGATGAGCCGCTCTCAAACTTGGATGCCAAGCTTCGCGTTCAGATGCGTAAAGAAATCATCCAATTGCACAACCGTCTCGACACGACGACGATTTACGTTACCCATGACCAAACGGAAGCGATGACACTCGCGACTCGCATCGTTATCATGAAAGACGGAATCATCCAACAAGTCGGTTCGCCGAAAGAAGTATATGAAAACCCGGACAACATCTTCGTAGCCGGCTTCATCGGATCACCTTCAATGAACTTCTTCCGCGGTAAATTGGCTGATGGGAAGTTCCTCGTCGGTGGTGAAGAAATCAACGTCCCTGAAGGCAAAATGAAAGGTCTTCGTGACCGCGGTTACGTCGGTAAAGAGCTCGTTCTCGGAATCCGTCCAGAATCGATCCATGATGAACCGATCTACATCGACTCACCAACGACGCACACGTTCCGCACGCATATCGACGTCGCCGAGCTCATGGGCGCTGAGTCATACTTGTACGCTGAACTTGGCGGCCACCAGTTCACGGCTCGCATCGATGGACGTTCGAACATCCACATGGGTGACGACGTCACACTCGCACTCGATATGACGAAAGCTCACTTCTTCGACACGGAAACAGAACAAGTCATCCGTTAATACAAAAATCCCTTCGATTGGTTGCAATCGAAGGGATTTTTCAGGCTATTGACGAATCAAATCGTATATTGCGATTTGATTCGTCTTTTTTTTGTGCGCGAAGAGCTCAAAGACTCGAAAAAACACAAACGGCAACCAGATGGTGACCGTTTGTGTTGCTCGTCCGATGGCGCCCCGACTCCTGCAGGAAAGCAATCCAACGGAGACCCAGCAGCGACGCGCGTCGCGATGCGGCTCCGGGATTGCCTGCGGAAAGCGTGGGCGCCGGAAGGACGAGCGATTTAATTAATGCTGGTTAGGAAGCTGAAATCCCTTCGATTTTAGAATCAAAGGGATTTCTTTGTGTCAACGAATCGCATATCGACGTTCGAGACGATGCTGCCCTGCCTGGATGAGCGTCGACAAGATCCAATAGATCGATGCCGAGAACAAGAGGAGCGGCATGACGAGATACGTCGTCGCGGCAATTTGGTCCGACACGTACGTCAACTCTTGGACGGCGATGACCGAACCGAGCGACGTCGATTTGATAATATCGATGACCGAGTTGGACACCGGTGGGATCGCACGCGATAGCGCCTGGGGGAAGATGATATCCTTGAAGCGCTTCGCACGCGGGATGCCGAGGGCGACACTCGCCTCGACTTGTCCTTGGTCGACCGAATTGATCGCCGCCCGGAACGCTTCCGAGATATAGGCCGCGAAGTGAAGGCCTAACCCGAAGATGAGCGCCTGCATCCCGCTCAACTGAACGAATCCGGTCAAACCGACGTACAAGATGAGAAGTTGCAACAAGAGCGGTGTCCCGCGGAAGAACGAGATATACGTACGCGTGAACAAACGGACAATTTTGATTGGACTGCTATGAAGTAATGCGATGATCAGACCGAGCACCAAGGCGAGGAGAATCGACAGGATACTGGCGATCAACGTCAATTGTACGGCTTCTACATAGGCCGAACGGTTCTCGATGACGGTCGTGATCAGTTCACTCATTGACTGATATCCTCACCGAAGTACTGCTCACCGATTTCAGCCATCGTACCGTCTTCTTGCATCTCAGCGAGCGCGTCGTTCAACTTATCGAGCACGTCCGAGTCTTGGCGTGTCATGTAGCCCGCTTCGCTCTTGTTGAAGACGTCACCGACCGCTTTCACGTCGTAACCCGTCTTCTCAAGCTCCGTCAAGATGAAGAGACGGTCGTTGAGCGCTGCGTCAAGACGTCCGACTTGAAGATCTTGTAACACTTGGTTCGCGCCTTTGTAGAACTTGACTTCAGCTCCAGCTTCTTCAGCGAGCTTGGCGTAGACCGATCCTTGTGTCGAGCCGACGACTTTGCCGTCGAGGTCGTCGATGCCTTGGATGTCCTCATTGTCTGATGCGACGATGACTTGTGCGCCTGAGACGGCGTATGGGTCTGAGAACGCATATTTCTCTTCACGTTCTGGCGTGATGCTCATCTGGTTGGCGATCATGTCGATGCGTTCCGCGTCGAGTGCTGGAACGAGTCCTTTGAAGTCCATCGGCTCGTATTCGACCGTGTAACCGGCACGCTCGGCCGCTTCGTTCAACACATCGATGTCATACCCTGTGATTTCACCTTTATCTTTATACGTGAATGGCGGGTATGTCGCTTCTGTTCCGACTGTGATGACGGCTTCTTCTGAACCGCTGTCTGTCTCTGTGCCGCATGCTGCGAGCACCCCGAACGATGCGCCGATAGCGAGTACTGCTGTTAACGATTTTTTCATATGAATTCCGCCTTCCTGATAATCCTTATATGATTACATGGTTTTGAACAATAACCTCATCATACTGACGGGGGCATTCAATGTCAAACAAAAACCACTGCCCTCGTCAGGGCAGTGGTCCTCGCTTAATCGATTGCTTTCGCTTGTTTCATGACATCTCGTTCAATCGCCTCTCGTTTGACCGTCGTCTTCTCGGCGCTATCGGCGTGGACGCTGAAGTAGAACTTGATTTTTGGCTCCGTTCCAGACGGACGCAGGCAGAACCATGAGCCATCCTCGAAGATGAACTTGAGTACGTTCGACGACGGCAACTCGATTGCTTCCGTCTCTCCTTGACGCAAGTTCGTCGCGACTTGTTGCTTATAGTCTTCAAAGCGGACGACTTCGTACCCTCCGACTTCCTGCGGCGGATTGGCGCGGAACGCCTCCATCATCCGGCCGATCTGTTCGAGACCGGCTTTCCCTTTCAATGTCATCGATTGGAGCGACTCTTCATAGAAGCCATACTTCTCATACACAGCTTGGAGCGCATCGTATAACGTGCGTCCTTGTTGTTTATGGAAGGCTGCCATCTCAGCGCCGAGCAAGCACGCCTGGACGGCATCCTTGTCACGGCAGAAGTCGCCAATCAAATACCCGTAGCTCTCTTCGTAGCCGAACAAGAACGTATATTCACCAGATTCTTCATATTGTTTGATCTTCTCACCGATGAACTTGAAGCCGGTGAGCGTATTCTCGAGGTGAACCCCATACGCCTTGGCGATGGCCGCCCCAAGTTCAGACGTGACAATCGTCTTCGCGACGAAACCGTTCGTCGGAAGCGTCCCCGTCTCGACTTTTTGAGACAGAATGTAATCCATGAGGAGCGCCCCGGTCTGGTTCCCCGTCAAGACGAACCATTCGCCGTTGCGGTCACGGACCGTGAAACCGACACGGTCGGCGTCCGGATCCGTCGCCATGAGCAAGTCGGCGCCGACGCGGTCGCCGTACTGCATCGCGAGCTCAAACGCGGCCCGTTCTTCCGGGTTCGGATAACTGACCGTCGGGAACGACCCGTCTGGCTCGGCCTGCTCCTCGACGATGGTGACATGTTCAAACCCATACGCCTTCAACCCTTCCATGACCGGACGGCGTCCCGTCCCGTGGAGTGGCGAGTAGACGATTTTAAGCGGGTCTCCTTGCACATCTGTATGAATGCGAATCGATTGAAGGGCCTCCATATAAGCGGCATCGACCGACACATCGACGGTGACGAGCGTGCCATCGGCGCGGAGTGGGGCTTCGTCTTGGACTTCGATCTTTAATTCGTCTTCGATCGCGTTGACGTATGAGACGAGCTCATCGGCCTCAGCCGGCGGCAACTGTCCGCCGTCGGCACCGTATACTTTAAAACCGTTATATTCTGGCGGGTTGTGGCTCGCCGTGATGACGATGCCTCCAAATGCGTTTAAATGTCTGACGGCGAACGACAACTCTGGTGTGGCCCGCAGGCTTGGGAACAAGTATGTCTTAATCCCGTTCGAGGCGAGCGTACGCGCCGCTTCGAGCGCGAACTCCGGCGAGAAGTGACGTGAGTCGTGGGCGATGACAACGCCGTGACGTTTCGCTTCTTCGCCCGAGGCAGCGATAAAGTCCGCGAATCCTTGCGATGCCTTACGAATCGTATACATGTTCATCCGGTTCGCACCTGGTCCGATTTCCCCGCGCATACCGCCCGTCCCGAATTCGAGCGTCTTATAAAAGGCGTCCTCGAGCGACGTCTCGTCTTGCTCCATTTCCTCAAGCTCGGCGCGCAAGTGCGGTTCGAGCGCCTCGTGTTGTTTCCATCGGTCATATGTCTGTTGCCATGTCATGGTCAGTTCCCCTTTCGACATTCAAAAATTCAATCGAAGTACTCGCCAATTTGTTCCATCTTGTATACGATGGGAGTAACGAAACTTCGAGGTGATACTATGTTTCCAACTATGCGTGCCCAAGAATTGAAACACATCGTCCATACGGACTCGATTCGCTTTATTGATTGTCGTTATTCATTAAACGACGCCTCATACGGAAAATATGTGTATCGACAGGGGCATCTCCCGAACGCCGTCTTCCTCGATTTGATGGAAGATTTATCTGGTCCCGTGTCCGAACACGGTGGGCGCCATCCACTGCCGTCAAAAGAAGCATGGACCGAGACGCTTCGCCGAATCGGGATTCAAAAAGATGACTTGATCATCATTTACGATGACGGATTCCCTTATGCCGCCCGTGCTTGGTGGTTATTCAAATGGGCCGGCCATGAGCGTGTCATCGTGCTCGAGGGCGGGATTCAGTCCGGAATCACTTACTGCGGCGAGACGACGACGGACGTTCCGTCCTACCCCGCCTCAGATTACGTCCCAGCGTTCCAAGACGAGATGATTGCGACGATCGAAGACGTCCGTGCCGCCACGGTCACGGGCGGGCTCTATGATTCACGGACGGCCGACCGGTACGACGGCAGCCATGAACCGATTGATCGCAAACCGGGCCATATCCCGAACGCCGTCCTTTGTCCGTATACCGAAGCCGTCACCGACCTCGGCACGCTTCAAGATTTTCATGATTTGAGAGAGCTGTACGCCAACGTCCTCGACGTCCCCAACCCCATCTTCTATTGCGGGAGCGGAGTCACCGCCTGCGTGAACATTTTGGCGTTACACGCCCTCGGTAAAGATGACGTCCGGCTGTACCCAGGGTCTTACTCTGATTGGATCAGTTATCCAGAAAACACGGTCCACCCGTAACGGGTGGATCGCTTTTTTTATTTCACGCTCGTCGGTTTGATGTTCCAGACGGCGTTCGCGTATTCCGTGATCGTCCGGTCACTCGAGAAGATTCCCGATTTGGCCGTATTGACGATTGAACTCTCGGCCCAGCGTGCTTTGTCCGAGAACACCTCGTCGACGCGTCGTTGCGCCTGCATGTAAGACGCAAAATCTTTCAACACGAGGAAATCATCATTATAGACGAGAAGCGAGTCGAAGATGGCTTGGAATTGGTATTCTCCGACCTTGTCGAACGTTCCGTTGACGAGGGCATCGACGACGTTACGCACTTCCGTGTTCGCATGGTAGATGTCGGCCGCATGATAACCGCCGAACTTCTTGTAGTTCATGACTTCTTGCGGTGTCAATCCGAAGATGAAGATGTGATCGTCCCCGACCGCATCGCGAATCTCGATATTGGCCCCGTCGAGCGTCCCGATCGTAAGCGCACCGTTCATCATGAACTTCATGTTGCCGGTACCTGACGCCTCGTAGCTCGCCGTCGAAATCTGTTCACTCAAATCCGAACCTGGGAAGATTCGCTCCGCCATCGAGACGCGGTAGTTCTCGAGGAAGACGATCTTGATGAAGCGGCTCGCCCGCTTATCGTTGTTAATCATGGCTGCGAGCGCGTTGATATAGCGAATGACTTCTTTCGCGTAATAGTAACCTGGCGCCGCCTTCGCACCGAAGATGAATGTCCGTGGCACCATCGTGAACGTCGGGTCCGCTTGAATCTTCTGATAGAGCGCGTGGATATGCATCGCGTCCATCAATTGACGTTTATAAGCGTGGAGCCGCTTGACTTGAACGTCAAAAATCGACTCCGGATCGACGGCGATGCCCGTCTCTGCTTGAATGTAGCCGGCGAGGTCAAGTTTGTTCTGTTGCTTCACGTTCATGACTTGCTCTTGGAAGCTCGCGTCTTTTGACACACCCATCAACTTCTCAAGATCGTTCGGGTGTTCGATCCATGACGAACCGATCGCATCGGTGATCAAGTTCGAGAGTCGCGGATTTGACTTGAGCAGCCAGCGACGATGCGTGATCCCGTTCGTCTTGTTGTTGAAGCGAAGCGGGAACATCTCATACAAATGACGCATCTCACGTTGCTTCAAAATATCGGTATGGATGCGGGCGACCCCGTTCGTCGAGTGCGAGCCGACGACGGCAAGGTTCGCCATGTTGATGTGTTGGTTCGACACGATCGCAATCTCGCCCATGTGCGGCTCGAGATGTGGATAGTTGACGAGCACATCTTTACAGAAGCGACGATTGATTTCCGTGATGATTTGATAGATGCGCGGCAATAGCCGTTCATACATCTCGACCGGCCACTTCTCGAGTGCCTCGGCGAGAAGCGTGTGGTTCGTGAATGACATGACGCTCTTCGTCACACGCCACGCCTCATCCCATCCGTAACCGTGGTCGTCCATTAAAATCCGCATGAGTTCGGGGATGGCCACGACCGGATGCGTGTCATTGATGTGAACGGCGTAATGGTCGCCTAAGTGCTTCAACGATTTATTATGACGTAAGTAAGACGCGATCATTGACTGAACGCCCGCCGAAACGAAGAAGTACTGTTGCTTCAAGCGCAACACTTTTCCTTCATATGTCGTGTCGTCCGGGTAGAGGAACTCAGAGATGGTCGCAATCGACTGCTTGTATTTGAGCAAGTCTTTGTACGAACCTTTCGTCCGTTCCATGTACTCCTCGTCATCAAACGGTGACTCGGCGTTCCAAAGACGGAGCGTATTGACGACATCGTTTTTGTAGCCGATGATCGGCATGTCGTAAGGCACGGCTCGGACGACTTCATCCGGATGGTGGACGACGCGAAGCCGGTCCCCGATTTGTCGCATCTCGATCCAACCGCCGAAATTGACGTCGACAGCCCGGTCAGCCCGGCGTGTCTCCCACATGTTGCCATCACGGAGCCAGTTGTCCGGCAACTCGACTTGATAGCCGTCGACGATCTTTTGTTTGAACAAGCCGTAACGGTAACGAATCCCGTTCCCGTGCCCAGGCAGGCTGAGCGCGGCGAGTGAATCGAGGAAACATGCCGCTAAACGACCGAGCCCCCCATTCCCGAGACCCGGTTCCGGTTCATATTCCGTGATGTCGGTGAAGTTGAAACCAAGTTCGTCTAACCCCTCTTGCACGACTTCTAAGACGTCCATGCTGAGCAGGTTGTTATACAGAAAACGGCCGAGTAAAAATTCAAGTGAGAAATAAATGACTTGTTTACTCTGTTTTTCTTCGTGCTTGTCGCGGGTGTTGATCCATTTCGGGATCGCCTGTTCGCGCACCATCGTTGCCAACGTTTGATACACTTCCTGCTCGGTCCCTTCATCAAACGACTTCCCGTTTAATGCGACGAATCTCTCTTGAAATGAAGTGACGAAGCTCTGTTTATCTGTAAACATATGTGTGTAAAACTCCTTCCGGTCATGCGAATAGGTGATACAACTCACGGTATTGCTTCGCGGATTGTTTCCAGCTGAAGTCCGCAGTCATCGCTTGATGGACGAGGGCGTTCCAATTGTTGTCGTCGTAGAAGACACGAATCGATTTCTCAATCGTCGCGAGCATCTCGTGGGCGTTGTAATTCAAGAAACCAAATCCCGTCCCCTCTTGTGTGTACTCATTATACGGCTTGACCGTGTCGCGTAACCCACCCGTCTCGCGGACGATCGGGAGCGTCCCATAGCGCATCGAGATAAGTTGGCTCAGACCGCACGGCTCAAAGCGCGACGGCATGAGGAATGCATCCGATCCCGCGTAAATCAAGTGTGCGAGTTCAATGTCGAAGCCGATATACGACCCGACCTTGCCTGGATGCGTCGCCGTCATCTCGTGAACGATGCCCTCGTATTCGGGTTGACCCGATCCGAGGAAGACGAACTGACAGTCCAAGTTTCCGAGCTCTTCACTCACGGCTTCGATCAAATCGAGCCCTTTTTGCTCGACGAGTCGACTGACAAAGCCAATCAACATGATGTCGTCACGTACTTCGAGACCAAACCGCTCTTGCAGGACGCGCTTGTTGACGAGCTTCCCTTCCTTCACCGTATCGAGGTCATACGTTTGCGCGATGCGCTTGTCCGTGCTCGGGTCGTTCGTCGCCAAATCAAGGCCGTTCAAAATGCCCCGGACGTCAACTGACCGGTACCGAAGCGCCGCGTCGAGTCCTTCCCCGTAGTACGGTTCCATAATCTCGTCGCGATACGACGGACTGACCGTCGTGATTTGATCGGAATGAACGATTCCGGCCTTCATGTAGTTGACGAGACCGTTATGTTGAATCCCTTCTGCTGTGAAGTGTTCCGGACCGAACTGTAACAGCTCGCCGAGGACCGCTTCCGGGAAGATGCCTTGATATTGCAGGTTATGGATGGTGAACACCGTACGGATGCGTTGATACGCCTCGAGGTGTTGATAATGAATCCGTAAAAAGGCCGGGACGACGCCCGTTTGCCAGTCGTGACAATGGAGCACGTCCGGGATCTCCTCTGCTTCGAGTTTCCCGATCATCTCAAGGACGGCCCGAGAGAAGAATGCGAACCGCTCGGCATCATCGTAATGGCCGTAGAGCACGCCTTCCCGTTTGAAATAGTACTCGTTATCGATAAAGTAGAACGTGACCCCATCGCGCACAAGTTTCAGGACGGCACCAAACTGCTTGCGCCATCCGACCGGTACGATCAAGTCGAATAGATACTCCATCTCGTCCACATATTCCTGAGCAATCGAGCCATACTTCGGCATAACGACACTCACATCTTCACCGAGGCCAGACACCGCTTGAGGGAGCGAGCCGATGACATCGGCAAGCCCCCCCGTTTTCATGAACGGTGCCGCTTCTGAAGCGACATACCATATTTTCATAATATCCCCCTTTAAACCGTTGTCCGTTTTCCGATGACGATCGGTTCGTCGACCGTACCTCGAATGACTTGTCCTCGTTTGACGACCACTTCTTTATCTAAAATGGCGTTCTCGACGACAGCGCCTTCTTCGATGATCGACTTGGATAAAATGATTGAGTTTTTGACACGGGCGTGCTCACTGACGACGACACCGCGGAAGAGAATACTGTTTTGAACTTCTCCGCTGATTTTACAGCCGTTTGCAACGAGCGCTTCATTCACTTTCGACCCTTTCAAATAACGGGTCGGCGGCTCATGTTTGATCTTCGTATAGATATGCGGGAAGTCATAGATAATCCCTTCCTGACGAAGTAAGCGCATACTTTCATTATAGTATGAAAGGACAGAATGAATCACCTGCATTTTCCCAGTATAGTGATAGCCGTGTACGTGCAGACGATGAAGCTGTGGACGGATGACACCGTCGAGCAAATCATACTCGCCTCTTGACGTCGCTTCGTCGACGAGACGAAGGAACAAGTTTTTCGACATGATGATCGTCTCGGTATACGTATACTCATCGTCCGGGGTGTATCCGCGCTCACCGATGCCGACGACACGGTCGTTTTCGCCGAGACGAATCGGGCGGCAATAGCCACATTTTTGTTCGTGTCCGGTATAAGCGAGTGTAATGTCCGCACCCATTGATTTATGATGCTCGAGCATGTCTTGGAAGTCGATCGTCGTCAACACGTTCGATCCGGTGATCACGACGTACGGCTGTTTGCTGCGTACGAAGTGTTCGCGGTGCATCGAGAAGTTGGCCAAGTCGCCGAGGTACGCTTCCCCGTCGGGCTTGAGCGCCGGCGGGAAGATGTGTAGCCCGCCTTGCGAACGGTCCAAATCCCATTCTTTCCCTGAACCCAAGTGATCCATGAGCGAGCGATACTTATCGAGCGTGAAAATACCCACTTGGTTGATGCCTTGGGTAATCATATTCGTCAATGTAAAATCAATCAGGCGATAACGCCCAGAGAACGGGACAGCAGCTAAATTGCGATGCCCCGTAAATTCTGGAAACAAGCCCTCTTCGGTCCCTAAGTTGATGACCCCTAACAAATCATTCGTCAACAGTAACGCCTCCTTGCGTCGGTCTTTTTTTAAATTAAGCACGTTGTTTGAAGACTGTGCCGCTCTCGATATTTTCATGTGGTTCAATGACAACGATCTCACCACCCGGCTCACCGACCGTCGCACCGTCCTCAATGACGGCACAGCTCGCGACGATGGCTCTATGAATCGTTACATCTTTTCCGATTCGTGCTCCAGGCATGATAACCGAGTCTTTGACGAGCGAGCCTTCACCGACGCGCACATCATAGAACAAAACTGAATGTTGAACTTCGCCCTCAATCCGGCAACCTTCATTGATGACCGACTGTTCGACACAGGCATCTTTGCCGATGAACTGTGGCGTCTGGTTCGGGTTGACCGAGTAGATTTTAAAGTCCGGATCATATAGATCGAACGGTGGATCTTCTTCGAGTAAGTCCATGTTGGCTTCCCAAAGCGATTGAATCGTCCCGACGTCTTTCCAGTAACCTTTAAATTTATACGCGAACACGTCTAAACCGTCGAGGAGCGTGTTCGGAATGATGTTTTTACCGAAGTCGAAGCTTGATGTCTCGTCTTCTGCATCTTGAATCAAGTGCTCCCGTAGCACTTTCCAGTTGAAGATATAAATCCCCATCGAAGCCAAGTTGCTCTTCGGTTTCTCCGGCTTCTCTTCGAACTCATTGATGCGAAGATCATCGCTCGTGTTCAAGATCCCGAAACGCGGTGCTTCGTCCCAAGGGACTTCCATAACTGAAATCGTGACGTCTGCTTGCTTCTCTTTATGGAAATCGAGCATCTTCTCATAATCCATCTTGTAAATGTGGTCCCCCGATAGGATCAACACGTACTCCGGATCGTAGTCGTCGATATAGCTCAAGTTCCGATAAATCGCATTGGCCGTACCTTCGTACCAGTTTTTTCCCGACTGCGCTTGGTAAGGCGGTAAGATGGCCAAGCCTCCATTGCGGCGGTCCAAGTCCCAGGCCGACCCGATGCCTAGGTAACGGTTCAACTCAAGCGGTTCATATTGTGTTAACACGCCCACCGTCGTGATTCCCGAATTGGTACAGTTCGATAATGGAAAATCGATGATCCGGTACTTCCCTCCAAAGTTGACAGCAGGCTTCGCTGTCTTCCGTGTGAGAGGCCCGAGTCGTTTCCCTTCTCCTCCTGCGAGGAGCATCGCAACCATTTCTTGCTTCATAGTACAGCCTCCTAAATTCATAATATAAACATCTATTACCCTCTTTCTCTACTTCCTAATGTATTCCTGCTCAAATTATTATATGATAACGTTTACATTTTGAATTTTATCGAAAGATTGACGATATAATGAATAAAGAGAGAGGTGAGACGATGCGAGCGTGGATTGGGACACTATTTTTTGCCGGTTTGCTAGCCGCCGGTCTGACAATCAGCGGGGCGTTGAAAGAGGAGATTGAACAGACGAAGCAGATTTTGACGTGGGGCGAAAAGACGGTCGATGCGGCCCCGCTCGCTTCGAAGCATGCCGTCACATTGACGTATAAAGGCGGGACAGAACAGCTCTATTTGAGCGGCCGACGTGATGACGTCTCCGTCGCCCGCTTGCCGGCCCATATCCGTGAGGCGATCATGGTCATCGAAGATCGTAAGTTCAACGCCCACCCAGGTTACGACCTCGGCGGGATCGCCCGGGCGTTCATTCACAACGCCAATGAATCGTCGTTACAGGGCGGAAGTACGATCACGCAGCAGTTGGCTCGTAACGTGTATTTGACGCACGAGCGGACATATGAACGTAAAGTGAAAGAACTTTTACTCGCTCGAGCCTTGGAAAAACAATATAGTAAGAAAGAAATTATGACCGCCTACAGTAACGTCATCTTCTTTGGATATAACGTTTATGGCATCCAAGCAGCTGCCGATACGTACTTTGCTCGTCCGCTCGAAGATTTAAATTGGAATCAAATCGCTTTCCTGTTGACCGTACCAAACAATCCTTCCCTCTATGATCCGCTCCAACCTTCATCCGGATTTTATGAGCGTAAGGACCGCATCCTCACTCAACTGCGGGATGCCGGCGTGCTATCGAAGCAAGCTTACGAGACGCACCACGGTGTGAAGCTGAAGGCGACCTATCGACAGCACGTTGTCCGCTATCCCGATTATATGGATACGGTCATGAAAGAAGCGATCCGACTCGTCCGCTCACGCTATGACCTCGATGAAGACGCGGCCAGAGACTACTTGGCGACGAATCAAGCGACGATCGACACGTATCTGTCTGTCGCCCGACAACAACAAGCAAAACAAGTGATGACGAAACTGCCGAACGGTTTAAACGGTGGCTATGCTGAATTGACGCCGAAAGGCCGAATCGTCGCCCTCGTTGATTCAGAAATGACTCAGAGCGGTGAATTCAACCGGGCCACGCAAGCGTTCCGTCAACCCGGGTCGGCCATCAAGCCGGTCCTCGTCTTCGCGCCTTTCATCGAAGAGACCGGTGCGAAACTCGATACGATCCTTGACGGCCGGCCGGTCTGTTACGGAACATATTGTCCGACGAACAGCGGCAATCGCGTCCTCGGCGATGTATCGTTCCGTGATACGGTCGCGTATTCTTACAACACGCCGGCGCTCGCTGCCTTCACCGCGATTGACCAGGAAACGGCGTTCGCCACGGCCGACCTAATGTTCAGCCAATGGGACGCTAAAACGGATAACAGCCTGGCCAGTGCGCTCGGCGGATTGACCCAAGGTGTGTCACCGAAAGAACTCGCCGCCGCCTATACGCCGTTCTTAAATCAAGGGGTTTATGTGTCAGGTCAAACCATCAAACAGATTCGTTTCGAGTCGGGAGTCCCAACGCTCACGCCAAGTGTGACGCAACAAGCCGTCTGGTCGAAATCGACCGTCGCGACGATGCGCGAGGCGTTGTCTTCCGTTACGACGTACGGGACCGGACGGTATGCCGGTCAAATCAAACGTCCTTATGTCGGCGGCAAGACCGGTACGACGAACTCGCATAAGGACATGTGGTACGTCGGCTTGACCGATGAGACAATCACGGCTATCTGGCTCGGCGCCGACACGCCGCGGCCGTTCCCGGAACTCGCCAATCGGGCCTATCCTGCCATCATTTGGACAGAAGCCCATCGCTAAAATAAGGTCAGGGACAGTTGTCCCTGACCTTATTGCTGTTTTCGATAAGTATGGTATCCGTAATTTCCCCATGACTCAAACAGTTCATCCTCATGAATCAGCTTCCACGGATTGAACATCGTCTGCCCGTTCTTGTTGAAGAAGAGTCCGTTGCCGAGCGAATATGTCGCGTGTTGAATTCGAACGGCATCATCAACGAACGTGAGCACGTCCCCTCGTTCGGTCAGTTCCGACTCGATTCTCATTTGACACTCCCACGGCTAAAGCCGCAAGCCCATCTCTTCAGGATGGGTGGGATTCTGAAGTGCCCGTGCGGACGCAGGCCATTTCTGTTTTGTCCGAGCCTTCAGATAAGGGTTTGCCATCACCCCTCCTGAGACAGACCCTATAGGTTCTCAGGCTGGTTGACTGTCACCATCAACCACAGGTGCGTATCGGATGTTCATCGCACCGACTAAATCTCTATGCTTGTTGAATCCGCATGAACACGAATAGGTTCGATCTTTCGCTTTATTTCGGCTTCCGCAAGAAGGACATGTCTGAGATGTGTATGCAGGGTTGACATATTCGACCTTGATTCCTTCTAACTTCGCCTTGTATTCGATGAATGTGGCTAAGCGATAGAACGACCAGGTGTGCAGGTTCTTGGCGTTTTTACGGCTTGTGCTTGCCGTCTGTCGGATGTTCGCCAGTCTTTCGAGGCGGATGACAGAGATATGGTTCTCTTTCGCGAAGTCGACGATCCCACGGCTCACCTTGTGATCCTTGTCTCGCATCCAGCGCTGTTCTTTGTTGTCCAGTTTCTTGATCGCATTCAGTTTCTTCTTTTGACCGAGCTCTTTCCGCTTCGTCCGGAACTTGCGTTTCATGTACTTGTTCTCGCGCCCGTTCCCGAAGAACCGCGCCTTTTCGCAATCGGTCGATGCGACGGCAGGGACTTTCAGACCGAGGTCCACCCCGAGCACCTTCGTTTCTGTTTTTTCTGTCGTGCGAATCGTGACGGCGATCTGGGCGATCCACTTGGTCGACTTCTTCGTGATGCGGAGCGTCCCGAGCTTGTTGGCGAGGAGGGTCGCGTTCCGGTTGTCCGGGTCGACCATGTCGGCGCGGATGGCCGTCTTCTTCACCTTCCCGTCGATGATGATCGGGAGGGAGACCGACTCGAAGTCGAACGAGTAGTTCTGGTTGTTCCAGGTGCAGTATGGCTTCTTGAGGACCGGGACGACCTGGAAGTCCTTCTTCTTCGCCCTCTTGAACATGCTCTTCGCGTCCTGGATGGCCTGGTTCTTGACGGCGCTCGGCAGGTCCGCCGTGA
>NZ_JACSLO010000041.1:0-472 GCF_018618195.1 Exiguobacterium sp. s7
GCTACAGGGCCGTCACCTTCTCTGGCCGACCTTTCCAGGTCGTTCACCTATCCTATCCCTTTGTAACTCCGTATAGAGTGTCCTACAACCCCAGGAAGCATGCTTCCTGGTTTGGGCTGTTCCCGTTTCGCTCGCCGCTACTCAGGGAATCGAATTTTCTTTCTCTTCCTCCGGGTACTTAGATGTTTCAGTTCCCCGGGTTTGCCTCACGCCGTGCTATGTATTCACACGGGTGTCCCGCCAGTCTCCCGGCGGTGGGTTCCCCCATTCGGATACCCCTGGATCAACGTGTACTTACCACTCCCCAGGGCATTTCGCTGTTCGTCGCGTCCTTCATCGGCTCCTAGTGCCAAGGCATCCACCGTACGCCCTTTCTACCTTGATCTAGCGTCTAAGACACACGGTCCTCACGGACCATATGTGAAATTAATTGGTTTGATGTCTTGATGAATCTTCAGTTTTCAAGGAACAA
>NZ_JACSLO010000042.1:0-384 GCF_018618195.1 Exiguobacterium sp. s7
TGGCGCATCGCTTGCTCCCGGACCCGGATTGCTTTCGCGATCTTCGCCAGGGGCCCGCACGGATGGAACTGATAACGGTCCAACCAGTCCGACAGCCGCCGTTGCGCCTGTATCTCGCACGTCGCCTTCAGCACATACCGGATATGCTGGAGCCCTTGATAGAGGTTCCGAATGAATGGATCTTCCTGAATACAGGAACGGACGACCTCCCGGTCTTCCCCAGTCAGTGTTTCCGGGCGACGCGCGAGCGAACGATCGATCACGCGAACGTGGTGATGGCGTCTTGCCTCGTTCAAAAAACGACGCCGTCGGCGAAGGGCGTCCGTGACGAACTGGACGAGGTGGAACCGGTCCAGCACATGTTCTGCCTCCGGGAAGACATGG
>NZ_JACSLO010000043.1:0-381 GCF_018618195.1 Exiguobacterium sp. s7
TCTAGCGTCTAAGACACACGGTCCTCACGGACCATATGTGAAATTAATTGGTTTGATGTCTTGATGAATCTTCAGTTTTCAAGGAACAAAGTGGAGCCTAGCGGGATCGAACCGCTGACCTCCTGCGTGCAAGGCAGGCGCTCTCCCAGCTGAGCTAAGGCCCCATATAGGAATTCTCAAAAAAATGGTGGGCCTAAGTGGACTCGAACCACCGACCTCACGCTTATCAGGCGTGCGCTCTAACCAGCTGAGCTATAGGCCCTCATATTTTGATTGTCGAGAGATTTGGTCTCTCAAAACTGAACGATGGGCAATGCCACATGGGCATTTTCCTTAGAAAGGAGGTGATCCAGCCGCACCTTCCGATACGGCTACCTTGTT
>NZ_JACSLO010000044.1:0-266 GCF_018618195.1 Exiguobacterium sp. s7
ACCCCCAACTACTTTCGGCGCTGAAGCGCTTAACTTCCGTGTTCGGCATGGGAACGGGTGTGGCCGCTTCGCTATCGCCACCAGACAAGTATTATATTAACATTATTTAGTCATAACGTCAATATGTTTTAAGAGATTGTTCTCTCAAAACTGAAGACTCATCAATTCACACAAACCTTAGACTAGATCAAAGCCTCGACCGATTAGTATCATTCAGCTCCACACGTCGCCGTGCTTCCACCCATGACCTATCTACCTCATCGTCT
>NZ_JACSLO010000045.1:0-230 GCF_018618195.1 Exiguobacterium sp. s7
AGACCCCCAACTACTTTCGGCGCTGAAGCGCTTAACTTCCGTGTTCGGCATGGGAACGGGTGTGGCCGCTTCGCTATCGCCACCAGACATATATGAGATTAACATTATCTTAACATAATGTCAACTCTTTTTTAAGAGATTGTTCTCTCAAAACTGAAGACTCATCAATTCATACAAACCATTAGACTAGATCAAAGCCTCGACCGATTAGTATCATTCAGCTCCACACG
>NZ_JACSLO010000046.1:0-225 GCF_018618195.1 Exiguobacterium sp. s7
TATTTCGCCGACCCGTACTCATCGTGGCAACGGGGGAGCAACGAGAACGCCAACGGGCTCCTCCGCGAGTTCTTCCCGAAAGGAACGGACTTCGCGCAGGTCGGTGACGGTGAACTCGCGGATGCGCTGGCCAAGATCAACGGGCGACCGAGAAAGTGCCTGGACTGGAAAACCGCACACGAGGCCTTCACCGAGGAAGTGTTGCGCTTAATTTGACAAACCGTC
>NZ_JACSLO010000047.1:0-220 GCF_018618195.1 Exiguobacterium sp. s7
GTCGTAACTTCATTCTAAACGAGGCCATCGCTGTGGGCTTTTTTTTGCGTTCACGTTCAGATGTTGCACTTAATTTTATAATTCATCATGTATAAAACTTTTTTCCTAATTATGTAAAAATAATCAATTTGATAGGCTCATCACCATAACTCGTGGTTGCTATTTTAACGACCAAGCTCGAAGCGTAATCTCAAAAAGAAACGTTCGAGGTTTCGGTAGC